>CBFGJG010000033.1:0-22885 GCA_965649055.1 Caldifarciminota bacterium | reverse complement strand
TTTATGATAAAATTTTTAGACAAAACTTAAATGTTAATTATAATAAATTGTACCATCATGTCCCTGATCTTCCCGAATTTCATTTAAACAAAAATAAACTGAATGCGATTAAAATCATACCACATATAAGCCCCCCTATCGCAATATGATGTTTACCATACTCTTCAGCGGTTGGTAAGAGTTCATCAAGTGATATATAGACCATAATCCCTGCAACTATCCCGTAAACAATCCCAGATATAATTCCATTTAAAAAATTTCTTAAAATCAGGAAAAAGATTATAGCACCTAATGGCTCTGATAAACCTGAAAGAAATGAAAGCCAGAATGCCTTCTTCCTGTTCTTTGTGGCATAATAAACAGGAACTGAAACCGCAATCCCTTCGGGTATGTTGTGAATTGCAATTGCGATTGCGATACTAAAACCAATCTTTGGATTTTCAAGTGCTGAAATGAATGTTGCAAAACCTTCAGGGAAATTATGTATTGAAATTGCTAATGCTGAAAATAAACCCATCCTGTACAATTTTGTATTATCATCTTTTAAAATTTTTATCTCGTGTGGATTTTCAAATGATGGAACAAGTTTATCTATCAATGCAATAATAAAAATACCAATAAAAAAAGATAAGATAGTCATAAAGTAGCCTGTCTTCGCTCCAAAGGAATCTAAAAATAAAATATTTGACTTTTGGAATATTTCAACGAATGATATATATATCATAACACCGGCAGAAAAACCAAGTGAAACAGAGAGAAAAAAAGGATTAAATTTTTTAGAAAAGAATGCTATTAAACTACCAATCCCTGTTGAAAGTCCTGCCAGCATTGTGAGTAAAAACGCTAAAAATACATTTTCTAAATTCATATTATGATTATTATTAAAAATTTCCAAATTTCAATGAAATTTTATATGCAAAAAGGTCTGCTGAGATTTATTACTGAGAAAATTAACTATTAATCACATTTATAGTTTACTCTTGACAAATTTTTATTTTTTATTATAAATAAATTATGATTATAAGTTTTATCATATACAAATTTAAACTCTCTCTCTCTCTCTCTCGTTAAATACTGTGTTTTCAAGATAAACAATAATCATTGTAAGATATTCAGATTATTCAGGAGGTTTAAATTTATTCAGGATACCCTTTGCATCATAAGTGGGTGCAAAGGGTGAAATATATCTTTATAAAATTTTACCGCTTAATAAAAAGTAAAAAGGAGGTTTAAATGAAAAAAATGTTGATTTTGATCTTAATATTTATTTCTATCTCATTATTTGGGATAAGGAATAACATAGGTGTTGTGATATCAAATTCTGTTAGTGGTTTTAAGAAAGATGGAAATATACTTCCATTGTATAATGGTGAGTTTTTAAAGGAAGTAATAAATCTTGATACAACTGAAGGTTCAAAGGGAACAAGTGAATATTGGGAATTCTGGACTGATGCATATCTTTACTGGGAATTACTTTGGTATTATCAAAAATTCTCTTTATATGGGAATGATGCTTTAACAGACCATATATTTGTTTTGTATGGACATGGACAGGATGAAGAATGTAACTGGATAAGATATAAGGCAGAAAATCATTGGCTCCAAGGATGGAGTGGTGACAAAATCACGGATGGTCTTCCTTTAAAGGCTACAAAAGAAGGGCTTGATTCGCTTATAAGGTATCTATCAGAAGGTGATGAAAATTATGGTTATGAACCAATGGATGAGGATGATTATCTTTATGTATTAACACATGACCACGGAACAGCAGGTTGGACAACACACTCTGTTGATATTACTAACTTAAACAGTCCACAGCCTCTTAGCTATTCGTTCCCAAATATCTTTGGCTACCAGATAGAAGTTCAAGGTAATTATGTTTATACAGTTTCAATGGGAAATGGATTTAAAGGATTTCTCACAATAACAGATGCTACAAATCCTGATGAACTTGTTGAAAGAGGTGTTCTTGATTTTGGTTTAGGAGAAAATGCATTCTCTATTGAAGTTTCAGGAAATTATGCTTATGTTGGTCTAAATAATAGTGGTTTAAAGACCGTGAATATAAGTAATCCAGATGCACCATATGTTGTTGATACAGATAATCAAAATCAGATAACGGATTTTGAGATATGTGGAAATAGACTTTATGCAGTTTCAGGGGGATACTCGTACCTAAAAATATATGATATTTCCAATCCAGGAGATCCACAACAAATATCTTCTATATATTTTAATAAAACAAATAGGCCTATGATTGGAGTAAGAAGAGGGACGACAACTGATACTTGTTATTTAGCAATTCCCCAATCAGTTTCTTCAGGCTTTATTGGGGTTATTAGCATATCTGAACCTGAACAAGTTTCATATTTTAATTTTTCTCCTCCAATTTTTGATGTAGAAGTAGATAGTTTTTATCTTTACGCAGGTGGAGATGGTTTTTTAAAGGTTCTTTACAGAGACGAGCTTTTATCTGAAATATCAGAGATATTACTTGAAGGATGCTATACTATGGAGATTAAGAAATATGGGAATTATCTTTTCGTTGCGGGATATGATGGTGGTGTTTATATTGTAGATGTTTCAAATCCATATTTACCATCTCTGGTTTCACATTATCAGCCTGAAGGTGCATATATAAGTGGGTTAGCAAAACAGGGTAATTATCTATTCCTTTCAGGTCTTGGTTCAAATGGTGATAATTCATATCTCTGTCTATTAGATTATGTGATAAGTGATGAGGATTTTTCTGAGAAATTCAGTAATGTAAATGCAGGTAAGAAAGTTTACTGGATGCAACAATGTTATAGTGGTGGTTTTATAGATGACCTTTCATCAGATAACACTGTTATATTAACATCTGCAAGTGGGACAGAATTAGCATGGAGGGCAGATGATATTCCTTGGTATAATATAAATCAATGGCAGAGAGACCCAAATCCTATAGAGAACTGGGAAAATTATGTGGTTTATGGCTCTGAAAATGAAATAATAGGAACGGATACAGTCCCGCATGGAGAATTCTCATTCCATGCAATGAATGTTGTAAGGAGAGAAACACCTTATGGAAGCACATATATAGGACCTTCTGGTTATAATGATTATCTTATCTCAATGAAAGAAGTATATGATTATGTGGATACATTTGACAGTCAGAAATTCAGAAGAAAGTTATATTATTGTAGTGGAGGAAATTGTTATGAGTATATAAAACCACCTGAACATCCACAATATTCAGATATCGGTAATATAGGAAATAATACATTTATTGGATGGGATGATGGACTTGCTCCTGATGCACCAACAGGATTAACTTATAATGTTACGCCTTATAGACCTGGTGTTGTGAATATCAATCTTGACTGGAATGATAATACAGAACAGGATAGGGTTGCATATAATGTTTATCATAGGGTTCCGAATGGTGCCTGGGAACTATTAGGAAAGACAAGGAATTCAAATTATACACACAGGGTTCAATCTGGTTCAGAACATTATTATTATGTTACCTGTTATGATATGTTAAACCAGGAAGGTCCTGCATCAAATGTCATTTATGCAATAGGTATTATTATTGAACCATTGAAAATAGGGGGTTCATCTGATGTTGTTTGGAGAGAAAGTATAATAAGGACAGAGGAAGGTATAGCACTTGACTTTGGCGATAGTTTATTATATAATATAAATATGGAGAATGCAAAATACATTGTTTACTGGACACCTGAGAAAAAAGGGAATATATATCTTGACGAAGAACTTTTAAATGAAGAATCTAAGACTATTTGTAATGGTGTTTCGATTTACAAGGTGAAAAAGTTTAATGGAGAAAGGATAATAAAGATAAAAGGGAACGCGAAGGTAACGATGGGGCTTATTGGGATAATAAAGAATGACGCGAGTTCAAGTATATTTGATTTTGAAAAATTTGGGATTGAAGAAAGAGATGTTCAACCTGTAAGCAATGTAGTGTTTGATAGGATAATTCTTAATAAAGATAATCTAAGAAGTGAAATAGAATTATTTGATATTCAGGGAAGGAAAATAAAAGAAGGGGTTGTGGAAGGAGAGATGATGATAAAAGAACTTCCTGCGGGAATATACATAATGAGGATAAACAAAGAAAAGATCTTCAAAATAACAGTAATAAGGTAGGGGGAAACCCCCTACCTTACTGGAGGTTTTATGAGTTTTTTATTCTTTTACTGGACAATACCACTAAATATTTCAAATAGTGAATTACCGGTTCAATATCCTCATGCAGCAATTGATAGGTATTCAGAGAAACATGTTGTATATGCTACAAGACCTGATGACGATTCCTGTTTTCTCTGGTATACAAGGACTACGAATGGTATATGGCCGGATTCAGGAAGGATAATTTTTCACCCAACAACTGGTTATGGACTTCAGGATGCAAAGATAGCAGTTGATACACTTGGTAATCCACATATTATATTCTGCAGGCTTATGGGAACAACTTCTGGTAGGATATATTATATGTTTCATAATGGTTCACAATGGATAGGACCTGTAAATTTATCAGATTCATTTTTACATCCCTGTTCAACACCTAACATAGCAATTGATGAGAGTTCTTATGTTCATATAGTATTTGATGATTATAACGATGGTGGATTATATTATTCTGTTAAAAAGAATAATCAATGGTCAACACCTGAACTAATTTCAAATATTCCAATAGCAAATTATTATCCGGTAATAAAATGCAAGAATGGAATAGTATATGTTATCTGGTTAAATAGGGATGCAATGGGTTATTATCATTTGTATTTTTCAATGAGAGTAAATGGTGTCTGGTCAACTCCAAAGAAAATATCAAGGGAAAATAGATTTTACCCTAATAGTTGTGCATATACAATTAATCTTGATAATGAGGATATTCCAATTGTTGCTTGGAGGGAAAAGTGGCAAAACAAAAAAGGAGTTTCAATAGCAATTTGTTTCAGTAAGTATCCATTTGATGAAGTGGAAGAGATAAAAAGTAAACTTATTTATTTACAGGTATATACCGATGGACACCACATACCCCATATTCTTGGGAGTGTAGATACAACATTAACTGAAACAAATATATTAGACTATGCAAAAATAGAGAACTCTTGGGTTTGTGAGACAATACCACGAGATTATGTAAATTTCACTATACGTAATAATGTTCTACTTGATAGTATAGGGAAGGTTCATCTTATTTTTAGCGGTCATTATCCGGATTATCACAATATAGATATTTATTATATTTCAGAGTATAATCCATCATTTGTTCCTGAAGATATTAAGAAAGAATCAATAATAATATATTCTGAGACATTAGAAATAGATGTTAAAAGATACTGTAAGATATATGATATTACAGGTAAAATAGTTAAGGAAATAAGAGGTAGACGAGGTAAGATATTTATAGGAAATGTTCCTTCAGGAATTTATATTTTAGAAACAGATAATGAAATTAAGAAGATAATTATAATCCATTAAAGGTATTTGACATTTGACAAAATTTATAAAATTTAATTTTATTCATATTTTTTTCATTTCAAAATTCTTCAATTATATAACATTAATTAACAGTAATCACAAATTTTAATCCTTTTCTTGACATATTTAATTTACCAAATTATATTTATTGAAACAAATTTAAAAGTTTTAAATCAAACCTTAAAAAAGGAGGTTGAATGAGAAAGTTCCTTGTATTTATTTTAGCAGGTTTTGTTGTTTTCTGTAGTAGTAGTGGAGGTGGTGGTGGATATGTTATAGGTTTTGATGCGTTTGATTTTACTGAACTGAATAACTTTCTTAACGCAAGAGGTTTTGGCTCTATTGACAAGTATATTTTTTCAGAAGGTGGAACTGGATATGCAAGGATTGGCAAGATTATGATAGGTGGAGGTGGATATGGTTTTTCAAGTGATATATCAAGCAATGATTATCTGTGTAAATTAACAGTTGGTTATGGTGGATTCGAAGCAGGCTATACATTATTTTCGATAGGAGATTTAAGCCTATCAGGAATTTTTGGTGTTGGCGGTGGTTCTATTACTTTAAGGGTCGATGAACGTTTCTCAGCACCTGTATTTGATAGTGTTTTCTCAAACCCTGGAAGGACATCAACCATCTATTCAAATTATACTATTCTAAAGGCTGAAATTGGAATTGACTATCTTCTTGCATTTGGTAAAACTGGTAGTTCAGGTGGTGGTTTACTTTTCGGCATAAGGGGTGGATATGTATATTCACCATCAAAACCTGACTGGAAATTTACAGAGATAAATACTGATATAATTGGTGGACCTAATGTTGTATTAAAAGGTCTATATATTCATTTCCTTGTAATTGGTGGCGGTGGATTCGGAGGAGATTGAAATAAGAGTTTTTTGTGGAAAATAAATATTCAATTTTAACTGATTTTGATATTTACCTTTTTAAGCAGGGAAATCATTATAAAATTTACGAAAAATTAGGTGCCCATATTGTTAATGATGGTGTATATTTTGCAGTATGGGCACCTGATGCTGTTTATGTCTCTGTTATAGGAGATTTTAACAACTGGGATAATTCAAAAAATCCATTAAAACCCCGTGAAGATGGTTCGGGAATATGGGATGGTTTTATTAAAGGTGTAAAAAGGGGAAGCCTTTACAAATATTTTATAAGGTCAAGATATAATAATTATTGTGTCTTAAAATCAGACCCGGTTGGATTTTACTTTGAGACACCACCAAAGACAGCATCAATAGTCTGGGAACTTGATTACGAATGGAAGGACAAGGAATGGATGGAAAAAAGAAAAGAAAAAAATAAACTTGATGCTCCTATTTCAATATATGAAGTTCATCTTGGTTCCTGGAGAAGAAAAGGTTTTCATTTCTTGAATTACAGAGAAATTGCAGAGGAACTTGTAAAATATTTAAAAGAAATGGGCTTTACACATATTGAATTTTTACCTCTCATGGAACATCCATTTTATGGTTCGTGGGGATACCAGATAACCGGATATTTTGCACCAACATCAAGGTATGGAACTCCACAGGATTTTATGTTCCTTGTTGATAAATTACATCAGAATGATATAGGTGTTATACTTGACTGGGTTCCTTCCCATTTTCCAAATGATGAACATGGCCTTTCATTCTTTGATGGAACACACCTTTATGAACATCAGGATAGAAGAAAGGGATACCATCCAGACTGGAATAGTCTAATATTCAACTATGGAAGGAATGAGGTCAGGGAATTCTTAATAAGCAGTGCTGTATTCTGGTTTGAAAAATATCATATAGATGGCATAAGGGTTGACGCAGTTGCATCAATGCTATATCTTGATTATTCAAGGAAGGAAGGTGAGTGGATACCCAATAAATATGGTGGAAGGGAAAATCTTGAAGCAATAGATTTTATTAAAAGACTTAATGTTGAAATTTATGGAAGATTCAATGATACACAGACAATAGCAGAAGAATCAACTGCATGGCCTGCTGTTACAAAACCTGTTTATCTAAATGGTCTTGGATTCGGTATGAAATGGAAGATGGGATGGATGAATGACACATTAAGATATTTTTCAAAAGAGCCTGTTCACAGAAAATATCATCAGGATTTAATCACATTCAGTATATGGTATGCATTCACTGAAAATTTTATTCTTCCATTATCACATGATGAAGTTGTCCATGGTAAGGGCTCTTTACTTTCAAAAATGCCAGGTGATCTATGGCAGAAATTTGCAAATCTAAGGTGTCTATATGGATATATGTTTTCCCATCCCGGTAAAAAATTACTGTTTATGGGTGGTGAGATAGGTGTCTGGAATGAATGGAACCATGATAGAGAAATTGAATGGAATCTTTTGGATTTTGATACGCATATAAAATTAAAAAACTATGTCAGGGATTTAAACAAAATCTATAGGAATGAAAAAGCACTTTATGAACTTGATTTTTCCCCTGAAGGATTTGAATGGATAGACTTTTCTGATGCAGATTCAAGTGTTGTAAGTTATTTAAGAAAAAGTAAAGAAGGGGAAATTATTCTTGTAATATGTAATTTTACGCCTGTTCCAAGACATAACTACAGGATTGGAGTCCCTGAAAAAGGTTTCTGGAAGGAGATATTAAATAGTGATGCAGTTGAATATGGTGGTTCTGGGCAGGGGAATTTTGGAGGAAAACATACAGAATATATTCCTTCACACGGAAGAAAATACTCTTTATCATTAACATTTCCACCATTAGGAGTGGTTTACCTTAAATTAGAAAGATAATTATGGAAAGATATATATGTATTCATGCACATTTTTATCAGCCGCCAAGGGAGAATCCCTGGCTTGAAGATATCCAGATACAGGATTCTGCTTATCCATACCATGACTGGAATGAAAGGATAACAGCAGAATGTTATGAGGCAAATACTGCTTCAAGGATTTTGAATGATAAAGGGAAAATTATAGATATATTGAACAACTATACAAAAATAAGTTTCAATTTCGGACCTACGCTTTTATCCTGGATGGAGAAAAAAAGGAATGATTTATATAATAAGATAATTGAATCAGATTATGAATCAAGAAAAAACTTTAGTGGTTTTGGCTCTGCCATTGCACAATGTTATAACCATATAATAATGCCGCTTTCAAAGAAGGAAGTAAAAATAACACAGGTTAAATGGGGAATAAAAGATTTCTACAATAGATTTAAAAGATTGCCTTTAGGAATGTGGCTACCAGAGACTGCTGTTGATATAGAGACGTTATGTATACTTGCTGAGAATGGGATAAGATTCACTATACTTTCACCGTATCAGGCTAAAATGATAAGGAAGATAGGCGAAGAAAGATGGATAGATGTTTCAGGTGGCAAAATAGATACAAGGAGACCTTATCTCTGTATATTACCTGATGACAGGACTATTTCTATATTTTTCTACGATAAAGATATATCACACGATGTTGCATTTGGTGGATTATTGAAGAACGGAGAAAATTTTGCTAAAAGATTGCTTTCATCCTTCTCAAATGCAAATGAACCTCAGATTGTTAATATTGCTACTGATGGTGAAACCTATGGACATCACCATAAATATGGAGATATGGCTTTATCCTATTGCCTGAACTACATTGAAGAAAAAAAGATAGCAAAACTAACAAACTATTCAGAATTTCTGAACAAATTTCCCCCTGAATATGAAGTGAAGATAATAGAGAATACATCCTGGAGCTGTTCACATGGTATAGAAAGATGGAAGGATGATTGCGGCTGTAATACAGGTTCTCATCCTGGCTGGAATCAGAAATGGAGAAAACCTTTAAGAAATGCACTTGATTATCTAAAAGACGAGATTGATAAGATTTACAATGAGAAGATTATAGAATTTGTTAATAATCCAAAGGATTTGTTGAATGATTACATAGACTTATTTATGAATAATGTAAAATTTGAAGAACTGATATCAAAATATAAAAAGAAGGAAATAAATAATGAAGAAAGAATAAAAATCCTGAAGATTCTCGAGATGGAAAGGATGGGAAATCTGATGTTCACAAGTTGTGGATGGTTCTTTGATGATATTTCAAACATAGAGACACAGCAGATATTGATGTACGCAAAAAGGGCAATTCAGCTTGCTGAGGAATTGAATGGTGGAAGAATAGAAGAAATATTCATTAATATGTTGAAAGATGCAAAAAGTAACATAAACGAATTAAAGGATGGTGAGTTCATTTACAGAAATTTTGTTATTCCTAATGCACTTAATCTTGAAAAGGTAGCGGCACATTTTGTTATTTCAAATATATTTAATCAGGAATCTAATAAAGAATTATACTGCTACGAAATTGAATCATTCACATCAGAGGACCATTTCTCAGGAAGTATGAGGTTAAGAATTGGAGAGATAAAGATAAAATCTAAAAGAACCGATGAATTCAAAGATTTTATATATGCAGTTTTACATCTTGGAGATCAGAATGTATTATGCGGAATAATAGAAAATTCTAATGAAAATTATTTTAAAGTAAAAAAACTTGCTGATATATTCAAAAAAGGAGAGATTACAAATCTTATAAGAGAAATTGATACAGTATTCAATGAACACACTTATTCATTACTTAATCTTTTTAAAGATGAACAGAGAAAGATAATTGATACAATACTGATGGAAACATACAAAGAAATCAGGTTTTCTTTGATTGAATTTTATGAAAAAAATTCAGGGATTCTTAATTTCTTGTTTGAAACAAAGACACCTTTCCCGAAGATAATCCAGGATACAATTGAATATGTTCTGAATTCTAAGGCAAATGACGCTATAAGGTTAAATTCAGACCCTTCAATGTTAGATGGAATCCTTGAAGAATTAAAAAGGATGTCTGTAAAGATAGATAGAATAAAATTAGGATTTTTGTTAACCGATACTGTAAATAATCTGTTTAATAGCCTTATGGAAACCCCGGATAATATAGAGATTCTTTCAAAGATAGAAGGATTCTTGAAGGTTGCTAAAAAATATAATATTGAATTAAACCTTTGGAAGGCCCAGAATCTATATTTTTATCTTGGTGAAAAATACTATAAGGAGAAATCTGAAAAGGCAGATAAAGGCGAAGAAGATGCCAAAAATTGGATAAACATATTTGAAACACTTATGGATTACCTTTATGTTCATCTGGAGGAAGAATGAGAAAATCAGGTATACTAATGCATATAAGTTCACTTCCATCAGAATTTGGAATAGGTGATTTAGGATATTCTGCATACAGATTTGCAGATTTTCTTCTATCATCCGGACAGACACTATGGCAAATATTACCGGTAAATCCTACCTTGAACGAGTTTGGTAACTCACCTTACAATAATTACTCAACATTTGCCGGGAATACAATTTTCATATCACCTGAATTACTAATTCAGGATGGATTTTTAAGAGAAGATGAAATTTCATTTAATGATGAAAATAAAGATTATGTAGATTACAACAATGTTTATAGATTTAAAAGAGAAATATTAGAAAAGGCATTTGAAAGATTTAAGATAAATCAGGAATACGAAAATTTCTGTGAAGAGAATAATTTCTGGCTTGAAGATTTTGCATTATTCTGTGCACTTAAAGAAAGATATAATGGAAGTGTATGGTGTGATTGGGAAGATGGTCTTAAAAGAAGAAATCCAGATACCATAAATTATTATAACAATGAATTGAAAAAAGAAATAGAGAAACATAAATTCTTCCAGTATATTTTTTATAAACAATGGAGCAAATTAAAAAGATACTGCAATGAAAAAGGAATTCAGATAATAGGTGATTTACCTATATATGTAAGTTTTGATAGTCCGGATGTATGGGCAAATCCGGATATCTTTAAACTTGACCATAATCTTAGACCAATATTTGTTTCTGGTGTTCCACCTGATTATTTCAGCAATACCGGGCAGCTATGGGGTAATCCTGTTTATAACTGGGAAAGGTTAAAAGAAAGAAATTATGATTGGTGGATAAAAAGGATAGGTTTTTATTTGAAAAACTTTGATTTTATAAGGATAGACCATTTCAGAGGATTCTGTGGTTTCTGGGAAATCCCTTATGGAGAAAAAACAGCAATAAATGGTCATTGGGAAAAAGGTCCAGGTGAAGAATTGTTCAAAAAAGTTTTACTTTTCTATCCTAATATTCCAGTGATTGCAGAAGACCTTGGAATTATAACACCTGATGTTAGAGAATTAATAAAGGATTTTGGATTTTTGAGTATGAAGGTTCTTGTATTTGCATTCGGTGGTGATATATCAAAAAATCCATATGTTCTACACAATCATATAGAGAATTCAGTTGTATATACCGGAACACATGATACTGATACTGTAAGAGGATGGTTTAAAAATGCAACAGATGAAGAGAAGGAAAATCTAAACTATTATGTTGGATACAAGGTAAAAGAAGAATTTGTAAACTGGGTTTTTATAAGGCTTGCTATGATGTCAGTCTCAAGATATTCAATAATTCCATTACAGGATATTTTCAACCTTGATTCGGGTGCAAGGATGAATATACCGGGGAAAAATGAAGGTAACTGGCGATGGAGATTCAACGGAAATTTTGAAAAAAGAATCTCAGATAATCTTTTAAAACTTACTAAAATATATAACAGGATATAAAAATATTAACTTTTTATCATCAGAACAATCCCTATTATCAAGAAAATAAACATCGGGATTGAGACTGAATAAAATGGTGATAAGACACCTTTAAGACCAAGTGCCCTGAAATACTGAACAATACCCCAGAAAAGAAATGATAAAAAAAGCCCCCAACCTAAACCGAATGAAAGACCTCTTTTTTTTGCAGAAACTGCCAGAGGACAACCATAAAGGACAAGTATTAAAGATATCATAGTGTATGTGTATCTTAAATAAAATTCAACCGTTTCTTTTTCCATAGGAAATCCCTTTCTTGACATTGCTTTTAGATATTTATACAGGATAAAAGAATTCATCTCTTCAGGTGTCTCCCTTTTCTTTATTATATCCTGTGGTCTTTCTTTTAAAAAATCAGCGTAATAAATAGGCAAAGCATTATATCTTTCTTCTCCATCTTCAAACTCCCTTATATAAACATCAGAAAATTGCCATCTTTCATTATAAACACCTTTCCTTGCTATAATCCTTTTTTTAATCCTTCCATCTTTAATATAAACCATGTCAATATTTACCATCTCATTCCTGTGTATACTTTCAATATAAAGATACCATCCTGATTCAGTGATGATTGAGACATTCCTCTGTCTATAGGTTGTAGGTGTATAATCACTACCTAAAATCTCCTTCCTCCACCAGTAGTTTTTTTTAAATGTCGTGTATGGGACAACAAAGGAGTTGAATAATGCAAAGAAAATATATAGGATTAAAGAATAAAAAAATATTGGTTTATAAATCTGAAATAAGGAAATTCCAAGGCTATTCATTGCAAGGATTTCATTGTTCTTTGTAAGCCTTCCAAGTGAGAAATAAACACTCAAAAGAAAGACAAGTGGTAAAACAAGGATAACAAGTGATGGAGAGAATAACAGATAATAAACAATAATATTTAAAGGATTGACCTTTCTGTCGACATATATACCTATCCTTTCGAAAAAATCTACAATTACATATATAAAAACAATACCTATTAATGTGAACAATATTGAGAGCAGAAAATATTTTAATATATATCTTTCAATTTTTTTATTTCCCATATATTTCCCTATGATAAATATAAATACTCACAATTAAAAGGAAAAGATTTGGTATCCATATACCTATACCGGGATGAAGTATATTCCTTTCTGCAAGTTCTTCACCAAATACCAAAAGAATATAATAAATTATAAATATGAAAAAACTTGCGGTAACACCTATACTTAATCCACCTACTCTTGCCCCCATACCAATTCCGGAACCAACAAGGACAAAAAGTATCGATGCAAGCGGAATAGCAAAATTTTTATTTATCTCTATTAAATATCTCCATCTTGTATTCTTATCTTTTATTTTTTTCATCTCATCTAAAATCTGAAATAGAGTCATTTCCCTTTTACCCCTGTAAATTTTTTTTATTGAACTTTCTTCCGGTAAAGGTATCCTGAACAGGTAATTTTTAAAATTCAATATCCTGTATTTTGATAATACAGTTTCATCTATCTCGTGTATTTCTCCATCTTTAAAATTTAAAAACAATGTATCATTCATAACCTTCATAATACATTCACCTGAAATTATTATCCTTTTTTCTTTTCCCCTGATTCTTTCTATAAACTGGACATTCTCAAGCCTTCCTTTTGACTGATCTATCTTTTCAGCCCAGATTGTATAGTTTTCATATATTTTATTGAATATATGTTCCCTGAGATTCAATGAAGGATTTTTTCTTGTTATTATCATCAGTGTCTTTTTCATCCTGTAATTTGCTTCCGGGACGACAAAATTGCTGAATAAAGACATAGATAAAAAAATTATCACCGATGTTATTATTGGTAAGAATAAAATCCTTAACGGATTTACTCCAAAAGATTTAACTGCAATAATCTCAGAATCACTGCTCAATCTACCAAAAGAAGATATCATACTCACAAGAACCGCCATCGGGATTGTCATCGAAAAAATGAAAGGCAAAACATAAATAATAATCTGTAAAATATAAACAGGTTCCACTTTCTTCCCAACTATATAATCAATTAGTTTGAAGATATTATCCATAAGAAGAACAAATGTAAAAACAAAGAAACCAAAAAAGAAAGGAACAATTGATTCTTTTAAGATATATAAATCTATCTTTCTACATCTTGGCAAAAGGAAGGAAGAGCCTTTCGTATTCATCCTGTAAATATCTATCCGTCATACCAGCAATATAATCACATACAACCCTTTCAGGCGGAAATTCACCAATCATTTCATAGAATTGTGGCGGAAGTTGCTTTAGATTATCCATATAGACCTTAAATAGTGAATCTATATACCTTTTTGCCTTCTCCTGCATTTTAACAACCTTATAATGCTGGTATAGATTTTTATAAAGAAAGTCTTTTAGTTTTTTATTCTTCTCCCTCATCTCGGGGCTGAAATTGACTATCTTAGGCGAATTCCTTACATCTTCAACATTCTTAAAATTTGCATTCTTTATCTGCGAATATGAATAATTTATTATGTCGTGTGTCTGTTCCCCTATAAATTCCCTGATTGTCTCGTAAATCCTCATCTCGGTATTTTCAATGTGTGATGTCTTATCATAAAGTTCCTTAAACAAGGGAACACTATCAAGTATTTGATGAAGTGTTATATTCCCTGATTTCAAACCATCATCTATATCATGCGCATTGTATGCAAGTTCATCTGCAAGGTCTACTATCTGTGCCTCAAGTGTTGGACTCTTATCGGGTTCAAATTCTTCAGGTATCTGTGGCTGGTCATAACTTGTTTTATGCTTTACTATTCCTTCCCTTGTCTCATATGTAAGATTTAAACCCGGAAATTCCTGGTATTTTTTCTCAAGTATATCAACAACCCTTAATCCTTGTAAATTATGTTCAAATCCACCTTTATCAATCATAAGCTCGTGAAGTTTCTCTTCTCCTGCATGACCAAACGGTGTATGGCCAATATCATGTGCCAAGCTTATTGCCTCTGTTAAATCTTCATTAAGTCTAAGTGCCCTTGCAATAGTCCTTGCTATCTGCTGGACTTCAATGGTATGTGTAAGCCTTGTTCTGTAATAATCCCCTTCATGATTAACAAAGACCTGTGTCTTATACTCAAGTCTCCTGAATGCAGTTGAATGAATGATTCTATCCCTGTCCCTTTGAAAATCGGTTCTGAATCTTGGTTTATCCTCTTTATATCTTCTTCCCTTTGACTCTGAACTTCTCATCGCATATGGTGCGAGTGTTTCGTTTTCTATCTTCTCAATTTCCCTTTTGAATTCCATATTTCTATAATAATTGATTTATCTTTAATGTCAATAATTTTTAAATCTATAAAATTCATCCTATACAGGCAAGAAAAAACATTAAAAGGATTCCCATTATCATTGCAAAAAACTGAATTATAACAGTTTTTAATAATTGCCATCCCTGAAGTCTTGGAATAAGGTCTGAACAGGCAATATAAATAAAGCCACCTGCTGTTATAGGCATAAGATATATTGAATAATTTTTTACATTCGGTCCTATTATAAGTGAAACTATTGCCCCAAGAATTGCAGTTAGTGCGGAAAGAAAATTAAATATCAATGCCTTTTTCCTTTTCATCCCTGCAAAAATCAGAACCCCAAAATCTCCTATCTCCTGTGGTATCTCATGGAGTATAACCGCTATGGTTGTTGTTAAACCTATCATTGTATTCACGCTATAGCTTGCACCTATTATTAAACCATCCATAAAATTGTGAAGACCATCTCCAATTATATTTATAAATGCCAGTGGATGTGGATGTTTTTCTGATGTAGGTATATGGCAATGCCTCCAGCATAGAAATTTTTCGAGTATAAAGAATAACAAAATCCCTGAAATAACCAAAACAGAGAATACCCTGATATTACTTATCTCTTCCACACTTTCAGGTATAAGATGTATAAATGCATCACCTATCAATGCACCTGCTGCAAAACTGATTAAAATCAATATAAGTTTATCAAGATTTTTTGCTAATACAAATAAAATACCAATAAATGATACAATGCTTACGATTATAACACTTATTAGAGTAAATAACCATACCATAAAACCTCCTTAATAGATATTGAAATCTTCAAGTTTTATCCTGTTTTCATCGTATATTCTTAAATATACTAAATTTATATTGAAATCAGCATTTTCCTGAACTTTATAAACCCTGTAATGTGGATTTGAGAATAATAGCTGGAAATGTTTAAGTTCTTGAGGCCTGAAATGCATCTTGTATGCAACATTTTCTTTTCCGATTTTAAAATTATGAGTTCTGTATCTTACTGATTCCTTCTTTACTGATAAAAGTATATCAGTTTGATAAATAAAATACCTTGCACCATTTTTCTTACAGAAATTATAAAGGCTTTCTTCCTCAAAGAATAAACACATCTCAAATTCCTTATTCTTCTTTATTATTCCCTCAACCTCAAATTTCGGATGAACTATTATTGGTCTATCTGTGTAAGCAAGGATTGTTGCACTCAAAGGGAATAAAGAAAGGATTGGTTCGTTTTCTTCCGTGTTATTCCTTATATACTTTAAGACATCTATAAGATAAGTCCTTTCAGGTGCCTTCGAGCCGGAAGGATATGATAAAAATAAAAAAAGATTGATAATTATTGAAAATACAAAAACAGGATAGATAATCTTCTTTTTGAATCTGAAAAGAATTCCTGAAGAGATAGAAAGGAAGAAAACAAGGAATACATCCATCCTTATAAAGAAAAGATAAAGTATAAAAAAGAGAAATGTAAAATACGATAGTATTAAGAAAACATTTTCCTTCTTTTTTAAAAAATCAACAAATAAAATAAATGAACCAGAAATACCTGTAATTGTCAAAACACCAAGTGAGTGAATAACCATATTAAAAGATGGTGAACTGAATGGGGAGACCCACATAACAAGTGTTTCATAAGAAAGTTCTTCCCTTTTTACTAAATTAAAAAGGACTTTTATTCTGTCTATTATGAGTTTGTAAACAACACCATAACCTGTTATTCTATATTTAGATACAAAAATTGTTATAATTCCTATAATGAGTGCGAATAAAAATGGCGAAATGATTCTTATTATCTTTTTTTTAGGAAGAAAATAGTATCCTGTGAATGAATATGAGATAAGCATAGGTAAAGAATATATAAAACCTGCTGATCTTAATACAGGAAATATGAAAGAACCAATACTTAATATTAAAACAATTATAAAAAAAGGATAAATATTAAATTCTTTATAAATTAAATTAATTATAATCAAGATTAAAACAAAAAGGACAAAATAGAATATAGTCAAAAGCCAGGATAGTAGAGCGATTAAAAGAAATATTCCAGAAAAAAATGCATAAATAAATTTATCTGTTCTTATGCTTTTAATGAAAAAATAAAGATGAAGAAAAATAAATGGGACTGCAAAATCCTGAAATTCATATCCGAGATTTATAATCGTAATATATGAAGAAAGGGAGACTGAATATAGTAAGGTTAAAAGAATAGAAATATTTCTATCTCTGTAAATTTCATAAGATAAAAAATAGAGTGGGAATACTGATAAAGACGAATATAAACACATAAATATTGTAAGAAAAAGCAAAAACGGAATATTTTTTGGAATGAAGAATCTGTAAAGAATTCCTGAAATAGACATCATTAATATTGTTATGTTTTTTTTAATCCCGTATCTTTCAGGGTATTGTGCATTTTTATCAAAATCTTCAAGTGAATTTCCTTTGGAAATCTCTTTTGCAATCTTATACTGAAATGCTGATTCAGTCCAGTAAACTCCAGTATCATCCCTATAATTAAAACCTTTGGAATTAAAGACCTTTAGGAACTTAACCCCTGAAAGAAAAATAAACAATGAAATGATAATCAAACTATCTTTTATCTTCAAGTAAATCTATCCTCCTTTGAACCTCTTTAAAACCTTCGAGATTGCCTATTTTTAAAAAATATTTTCCAAGTTCTTTATATGCATTTAAATAATACGGATTAAGTTGAATTGCAGATTCAAGATACGAGATACCTTCTCTTAACTTGCCCTTTTCACAAAGAATCCTACCAAGCAAAAAATAAGCATCATAAAATTCGGGGTCTTTTTCAATACAATTCTTAAAATAAACTACTGAGCTATCAACATCACCATATAAATACAGGAAATATCCAAGATAGAAGTGGTTTAAGGCATACTCTGGCTGTATCCTTATTGTTTCTTTTAAATAAAATATACCATTGCTTTTTTCTTTTTCATTCATATTTTTAATTCCCAATCTGAAATATTCATCGGATTTGTAATTATCTTTAATTCTGTTTTTAAAACTGAATGGGAAAAAATGAAAAAATATTAACAAAATGAAAAATAATGATAAAGAAATATAGGAATATCTAATTTTCATAACATTATCTTATTATAACTTACGAAAAAATCAACCATTTTTCTTGACATTTAAATAATTTTGTATTAAAAAATCTCTATGAAAGACAAGATTTTAATAATTATACTTTCTTTACATATTGTTTTTTGTATTTTATTGTTTGACCCTAAACATGATACCGGTGGTGATAATGCAATATACCTTTCACTTGCAAAATCTTTAATAACATCTAAGGGTTACAGAGATATATATAAGCCTGATGAACCTTTACATACACAGTATCCACCTGGTTATCCTCTTATCTTATCCATTCCACTTTTATTTACAAATATTAAAAATGCAGTTCCTTTTAAGATATTAAATATTATCTTTTCAACATTATCTCTCTTTATATTCTATCTGTTATTTAAAAACAGATTAAAGGGATTTTTATTCTATTCTTTACTCCTTTTAATTGCTCTAAATCCAACATACATTGAATATTCACACAGGATACTCACAGAGATACCATTTATTTTTTTCTCTTTTCTCACATTATACCTCTGTGATATCTATTCAAGGAAATGGAATTTGAAAATATTATTTATTATCTCGATATTAAGCACATTCCCTTATTATTTAAGAACAGCAGGAATAACTTTAGTCGCTGCTATATTTCTATTCCTTCTTCTTAACAAAAGATACAGGGATTTGATTTTTTATTCAATTATTGTTATCATTATTATAACACCATGGATAATAAGGGGTAGCAGGATTGGTGGTGAAGGTGGATACAAAACACAGCTTTTTGCAAAAAATATGTATGATTTATCTTTAGGGACAATAACATTTAAGGATTTTCTGGTAAGAATAGGACAGAATCTTGTGATTTATCTATTTGAAGTTAATCCACGTTTTTTCTTCCCATTCCTAATAAATATAAAATTCAATCCAATTTATATAATTTCAGGTGTGATTCTTTTATCTTTAATTCTATCAGGTTTAATTACAGGTTTTAATAAGAAAAATTTACTTTTTATTATTTATTTTGTTTTTTTCTTTGGATTATGCCTTATATGGCCTTCTGTATGGAGCAGTGATAGATTCCTGCTTCCATTACTCCCGCTTATTTTTTTCTTCTTTTTTATTCTTATTGATTGGATAAAAAAGAAAGTGGGGATAAAGGGAGATTTGCTTTTCTATATTACATCTTCAATTTTTATAACTTCTGCAATTATAAATCTGATACCTTCTTCATTAAAGAATCTTCAAATGCTTTCAGGATATATTCAAGGGAACAGGTATAGTGGTTATACAGCTGATTATATAAGATTTTATGAGACTGCTGAATATGCAAGAAAACATACACCTCAAAATGCAAAATTCCTTGTTCGGAAACCTGAACTTTTCTATCTTGCAAGTGAAAGAAAGGCTTTTTGTTATCCGTTTATAAATGACGAAAATAAGATATTAGAAAGCATAAATAAGGCTGATTATATAGTTGTTGATGCATTTTACTGGACAGGAACAACAAGAAGATATCTCATCCCTGTGATAATGAAAGAACCTGATAAATATCTTGTATTCTATAAATCCTCCCCACCCGAGACATACATATTAATAAAAAAATGATAAAAATTAAAAACGGAAAGATTGAAAACATAAAAGAAATAATAATATATCCACCTTCTCATATTTTTGAAGCAACAATTCTAAAACCATTTATTGATATTCTAAAAGAAAGATTTAATTTAACAATCTTGGGATATGATACAAATAATTGTATAAACTCTTTTGATAATGTAAAGATAATAACCATTCCACAAAAAATAAATTTTTTAAAACTAATAGGTATTAAAAGAGATTTAAGAAATCTAAAATTTGATTTATCAATCGATATAACTGATTATAATCATATTTTTAATAAAATATTTAATCCTGAAAAAAAAATATCTTTCTCTGAAGTGAAAAAATCAGAAATATTATTAAAGGGTGATATTATCTGGAATTTAAATTTTGTTCTTGGTATGCTTGGAGAGAATAAGAAAATAAAAAGGATACATACAAAAAGAAAAAATAAAGGGATTTATGAAATAAAAACTGATTTACCGAAAGGATGGATTGAAATCAAAAGTGAAGAAGATATTGAAAAAATAGGTCATCTTTATACTATAAAAAATGAGTTAGCTGCAAAGGCATATCTTGGAGGATTGGATGTTACAATGTTTTTAACTGATGAAACGGATGTTTTTATCCCAAAGGATATAAAATTTTTCAGGATAAAATCTCCTGATGAGATAAAAAAATATATCTATGAAGATACTCCATATCTCATCTGAGAATATTGCAAATGTCCCGATAACACTGGTTAATGCACATAGAAAATTGGGTCATTATGCAAGGCTTATTACTTTTTTCAAAAATGCCTATGGATTTGAAGAAGATATTGTATTAAATCTTCCATTTTCCAAACTTTCAACTTTTTCTAAACTTAAAAAATTTTTTAAACTTGGAACATACGAAAGAATAGGTAAACAGGAGTTAAAATACTTTAATCCTAAAATACCAGAAAAAATTTTTTTCTCTGTAAGGGATGAGTTCTGGAAAAGAAAGGTATCAAGATATATGGATTTTATTAAGAGTTTTGATGTTTACCTTTTCTATGGTGGTATGGATATCTTAAGGAATTGCGAGATTATAAGGGAATTAAGAAGAATTCGTAAAAAAATAGGTATTATTTACCTTGGAAGCGATTTAAGACTCCGTGGAATTATAAGATGTGTTGAAGAATGTGCAGATAAAATATTCACGGTTGAGTTTGACCATACATTATTTCATCCGGATGCAGAATATATTTTTCTTCCATTTGATGTATGGTCATTTAATCTTAAAGAATTTAAGAATAAGGAATATTTAACCATATGTCAGGCACCTACAAATAGATTCTTGAAAGGAACGGAATTCCTTATAAATGCATATGAAGCATTGAAGGATAAATATCATGTAAGACTAAAGATACTTGAGAATTTACCACACAAAGAAGTCCTTAAGATAAAGTTTGAAGAATGTGATATTCTTGTAGACCAGCTAACAGATTACGGTGGTTTTGGTTATGGTATGAACTCCCTCGAATCATTAAGTATGGGTATACCATGTATTACTTATTTAAACCCTGAATATGAAAGATTCATACCGGACCATCCTTTTATAAATGCCTCTTATAAAAACATAAAAGAGAAACTTGAAGAGATTATAAAGGATGATGAATTAAGAAGGAAAAAAGCTCTTTATGGAAGGTTATGGGTTGAGAAATACCATGATGCAATGGTTGTGGGAAGACATATTTTGGAAAGGATAAATGAAAATATATAAACCAGGATTTTCAAGGGATGCATGGCTTTTTCTTTCCGGAAACTTTATTGATGGTTTTGGCATAACAGGTTTCAATTTATTGTTCAATCTTTATCTTAAGACAAAAGGATTTGGTGAAGGGAATATCGGGAGAATACTTTCTGTGAGTGCTTATTCAACAATGCTAATGGTAATTCCGGCATCCATTCTTATAAGAAAATTCAGTCTAAAGAAGATTTTTATATTTACTGTTCTTTGTCTTATATCAGGTTATCTTATAGCAGTGCTATCAGCATCTGTGAGTAGAATAGTTCTTGGAATGATTATAGCAGGTATTTGTTCTGCAATATTTTCCTGTGTTGGTGGACCATTGATTATGGAAGTGAGTGGTCCTGAAGAAAGAACACTACTTTTCAGTTTCAATTTTGCCACAACATTGACATCGGGTATCCTCGGAAATATCGTTGCAGGGAATCTACCTGTTTTTCTAAAAAAATTCAGTATAACAGATGAATCAGGATTGAAGGTTGCTATTATAATACATCTTTTTATTGCACTATTCTCACTTATTCCTTTTCTTTCTATAAAAAATGCAAGGCTTTTTGATGAAGGTGACAATATATTCAGAATTCATACAAAGATAGGGCTCATTATAAAACTTTCATTACCACATTTACTTGTTGGTTTTGGTGCTGGGCTATCAATCCCTTTCTTAAATCTTTATTTCAGGGAGAGGTTCTCTTTATCCACTTCAACAATAGGGTATTTCTTCTCTTTATCCCAATTAACAATGATAATTGGAACGCTTCTTGCACCTTTCATATCAAAAAAAAGGGGTAAGGTTATAACCATAGTTATTTCACAGATACTTTCTGTTCCTTTTCTATTTATTTTAAGTATTACAAAAAGTCTACCAGTTGCATTTCTTTCTTTCATTTTAAGGTCATCCTTAATGAATATGGCACAACCACTTGTTACGAATTTTT
>CBFGJG010000032.1:0-22972 GCA_965649055.1 Caldifarciminota bacterium | reverse complement strand
CTTTCTATGGAACATTTTCAATAACCCTTCCAAATTCAATTATTGATACAATTATAGATATATACCCATTTTCACAGGAGACATTGGTATTTTATATAAATTGTGAAAATATAGAGGAAGGAGATTATAAGATTATATCTGAATTGAAAGATAAAGGTTTTTCAATTGGGAGAAAAGAAGAAATGTTCCAGTTTAAACCAATATTTTTCTTTGATTCAATCCCTAAATTTATGGAGATAACCTCTGGGAATGAAGATTCTTTAATTTTTTCTATTATGAATAAAGGAAATGCGTATTGTGAGAGAGATATAAAAATAGAATTAGGGGATATTATAAATAATAATTTTTTTAAGAGAATAAAACCTAATGAAAAGATAAATTTCACTTTACCATTCCATGTTCCTAGAGATATAATGGAAAAGATTTTCTGGACACAAATCCTAATAAATAGAAATGGTTTCCCAGAGGAAGATACAATATTCCCTGTTTATATAAAAGGGATTTCGATTACTGCGAGAGATTCTATTAATAAAAATATTTTCAATCCAAATGATACTGTTCATTTTTCAATAATAGTGAAAAATAATTCGGACTTTTCAGATACACTTTGGGCATCGCTTGATTATGATTTTTCAAAGAGCGAAACAACATTCATACTTGGTGGTTCAGAAAAGTTAACTCACCATAGTTTAAATAATGATACAATTTATCTTGATACAAATGGTATTTATATCCTTGACCCATTTTATAGCGATAGTGATAGTGTTATATTAAATTGGGATTCATCAGATAGTATCTTTGTTTATTTAAGGACAGATTCTATCATTGGGAAAGGGAATTGGATTAAGATTGATTCAAATATTACATACCCATTAGAGAAAGTTTATCAGATAAAGATCCAGAATTCAGGAATGGATACAGGATGGCTAAATTCTTTATCTATGTTTTTTTCACAGGAGACCATTTTAATTGATACATTCCCTGAACAGAAAGAGATAATTAATTTTGATTTTGTTGCGTCTGATATAACAAAGAGGGCAGGATGGGGGATTTTCAACAGGACAGGAAGGTCTTATATCCTCGATGAAAGATTTATATATGTTGGGAATGATTCACTCACAATTTCTATTGATAAAGGGAGATATAATCCATCTGATACAGTATTTGGAGAACTGATAAAACAATTTCCAGAATCAACATACAATTTTTATTATAATGTTAATCTATGGACAAAAAATATTACTGATAGTTTTTATCTTACAAAGGATACAATGGATTTTTCCTTCACTATCCCTGAATGGATAATGAAAGGGAGTTATTCAATTAACTGGGCTATCCTTGATACTCTGAGAGATACAATTATGAAAGGGAGATTACCCTTTGATTGCAATGGTTATGAGATTTTATTTAAAAATGCCTATCTTGATAAGAGTATTTATAAAAGTGGAGATACTGCAAAGATTTATTTAGATATTTCATCAAATGTAGAAATTCCTTCTTATATAGTAGTCTTTGGAAAGAATTGCCCTATAGTTGATACATACCCTATAAATATTTATAAAGAGAGACCAAATGTTTTTAATTTTTCTTATTTAATATCAGGAAATAAAAGGGGAAAAGACGAGCTCTTTATTGATATTGTGAAGGATTCTTTGATATTAAACTATGAGAGACTATATTTTGACCATTATGTATTAGATACAATACCTCCCATTATCTCAATCCTTGAAATTCCAGAGAATACATTCAACAGGAATAAGAGTTTCAATGTTAAAACAATGATAATTGAAAAAGATACATCTTCTGCAAGAACAAGAATTTCTGATACATTATATTATAGAAAAATAGGTTCTGATGAAAAATTCAAGAAGATTATTCCATATTCAATATCAGGTGATACACATAATTTTATAATCCCTTCACAAGCACCTGGTTCAAGGATTGAATGGTATTTAGTTGCGAAAGATAGTTTTGGGAATATGGATAGATACCCGGAAACAGGTGAAGAAATATTTTATGTCCTCCTACCCGTTACTCCATCAATAAAAAATGTCCTTTATACACAAGATACCACAGTGAAAATAACATTTTCCTATCCTTCTCAAAAGATACATTATTCTTCTCTTGTTCCTTATGATACAATCACTATTGAAAAAGGTAAGCCCTGTTGTGTTAGATTCTATCCTCAATATGGGAATGGAAGAATTAAAGATATCTCATTTACTTTTGCAGATTCAATGCCAGCTGATAGTATAGATACTGTGTTAATAAAAGTATATAATGTCAAAGAAGGATTGCCTTTTGAGATAATAGATTCTCTTTTATTTGTTAGAAATATTACAAAGAATGAATCATTTTCGCTTTCATCTGTGAATTATCTAATACCAGAAGAAGGTATTTTTATTTCATTAGAGACATCAAATAAAAGGCATATTTGGACAGATGGAAGATTCAATCCTACACATTCATATCTTTATAATAATGGATGGAATGTCTCATCAAAAGGGGAGATAATCTCCGAATTGGATGTTTTTTACAAACCTGTTTTTTCTAAGGCACTTGAAGATGTCCTTTATTTTTCTGTCTATCGTTCAGAAGGGGAAGGATTTAATTTTTTGAATTATATCTCTGATACATCTTTTGTTGATACTACTGTTGTTGAAGGGAAGGAATATACCTATAAGATAGGCGCGATCTTTTCACTGGATAATTCTGAGTATTTCTCTTTTGAAAAAAAAGTATTTGTTGATCTAACACCACCAAGGTTGGATTCTCAATGGATTTTCATATCTGATACAAATATTTCAGTTATAGCAATTTTAATTGATACAAGTGGTATTGAGAATGATAGTATTTATTATCTTTCAGATTCTCTTTATTCAGTAGGTTGCGATTCAATACATGACAATACCCATTATTATACATTAAAATTTGTTCAGGATAGCCTTTTATACTATTTTGTCTTAAAAGACAAAGCAATTTTAAAAAATACTATTAGGATACCAAAGGAAGGTTATTTTGTCTTTAAACCTACTTACTTAAGTGAAGATATAAAAACAGAATTACTTTTGAAAAAAAATGTATTTACCACTGATGAAGAAATATTGTTCTCACTTTCTGAAAAATCCTTTGTGAATATAAGTATATATGATCCCATTGGAAGGAAAATAAGAACACTTGTGAATTCTGTTTTAAATAGAGGATATCATAAAGTAAAATGCAATTTTAAAGAATTACCTAAAGGTGTTTATTTTATAATAATGAAAGCAAATAAATACAGGATTAATAGAAAAATTATTGTAATACGATAAAATTCTGTTCAAAAATATTGACAACTTAGATCATTTTTTTAAATTTTTTATATGCCTGCAAATCTTCCACCAATGTATTATGAAATAGAGAAAAGATTAAGATATGCACAGAGCCCCGAGGAAAAGATACAGCTGATTATGCAGATGATAGCCGTTATGCCAAAACATAAAGGAACAGACCATCTTCAGGCAGAATTGAGGAGGAAGATATCTCTATTAAAAAGAGAGGCAGCAAAGACACCAAAGGTCCAGAGGGCAGACCTTTTTTCAGTCCCAAAGGAAGGTGCAGGTCAGATTGTTTTAATAGGGAAACCTAATTCAGGAAAATCCACTATACTGAGCTTCCTTACAAATGCAAAACCTGATATAGGTGATTACCCATTCACAACACAGAAACCGGAAGTAGGAATGGTGAAATTTGAAAATGTTAATATACAGCTTGTTGATACACCCCCAATATGTAATGAGCATAAACCACCTTGGCTTTTAGCAGTTGCAAGGTCATCAGATGCCCTTGGAATCATTATAACACCTGAAAAACCAATTGAATCACTGAAAGAGCTAATAAATATCCTTGAAGAAGGGAATATGTTCGTATCAAAAAGACTTGAGACACCAAGAGTAGAACTTATGCCAAAAAGAGGGTTTGTAATACTTAATATGTTTGAAGATGTAAAAGAAGTGCAAGAAGAGATTGAGAAAGAATTCCCGGATAGATTTGAGATGCTAAAATTTGACATATTTGGAGAGAATGAAGAAATTAGAAGGAAGATGTTTGAATACCTTGATATAATAAGGGTTTATACAAAACCACCCGGGAAGGAACCCGAACTCTCTATCCCTGTTATACTTAAAAGAAACGATAAGGTTGAAGATGCTGCTGTAGAAATACATAAAGACTTTGCCGAAAAACTGAGATACGCAAGACTATGGAGGAAAGATATCAAAGGATTAATGGTAAAAAGGGATTTTATCCTTGAAGACGGCGATATAATAGAGTTTCATTTGTTAAAGTAAATCTAAATTTTATAATTTATAAAAACTTCAGAAAAAAATATAAAAATTTTAAAAAAATACTTGACAAAATTTAAAAAAATATTATATTGTTTTTATGAAGATAAATAATAAATGTCCTTTTTGTGGTGGTAAGATAGTGATAAAAAGGGTGAAATGTAAGGATTGTAATATTGAAATAAATGGTGATTTTGAATTACCTGATTATATTGTTGATGAGGAAGTTTGGGATTTTATAAAATTATATCTTAAGGTAAGGGGGAATTTAAAAGAGGTTGAAAGGATTCTTGGTCTTTCTTATCCAACTGTTCGTGCAAGGTTTGAGGAGATAAGGAAGGCTCTTGGTTTTACTGAAGAATATGATGAAAAGAGTGAAATAATCAGTCTTCTTGAAAAAGGTGAAATTAGTGTGGATGAGGCATTGGAAAGGCTTAAAAAAATAGGTGAAAAAATGGAGGAAGAATGATTATCCTTTTGTATTTCTTTATAGTTCCATTTACAAAAGAAGCACCCAAGATAGATGGTATAATTGAAGAGGTATGGGAGATGATGGAACCGGTAAGTAATTTCACACAACGGGAACCCGTTGAAGGTGCCCCTGCAACTGAATCAACACTTGTTTATTTTCTTCAGGATGAAGAGAATCTTTATGTTGCATTCAAATGTTTTTCTTTTAAATCAAAGCCTGTAATTGAAGTTAGAGGATGGGATAATGCATCAGGTGATTGTGTAACACTGTATCTCGACACATATGGTGATTGTGATAAGGCTTATTTTTTCAGTGTTTCTGCCTCGGGTTCACAGAGTGACGGATTGCTTGTAAGGGGTGGGGCAAGTTATGATTGGACATGGAATGGGATATGGTTTGCAAAAGCAAGGATAACCGATTATGGTTATAATGTGGAGATGAAGATTCCTTTTAAGGCTATTAGATACAAGAAAGGTGAATGGGGAATTCAGCTTGTGAGGGAGATTTCAGCGATAGACGAGACGGATTACTTTATTCCTGTTAGGAGATTTGAAGGAGTTAGGATTTCCAATTTTAAGAAAATTATGGTGAATCCAGAAGTAAAAGGAAGGTATCTTGAAATTTACCCTGTTGGAGCAATTAAATATTCCGATAATATTAAACCAAATGCAGGTATTGACTTATCATACAATCCAACATCTTCGTTTGGAATGAATCTTACATTTAACCCGGATTATGCAGAGATAGAGGCAGACCCTTTCACTATTAATCTTTCAAAATATGCGATATATCTTACTGAAAAAAGACCTTTTTTTATTGAAGGTCAGGAATTATTCAAGGTTCATATGTCAGGTAATTTCAATATTGGCGATTCACCCATTAGAACACTCTATACAAGAAACATAGGAAAGGTGATTGATGATTCAACTATTGTTCCTATAATATTTGGTATTAAAGAAATAACGAAGTTTAATAAGTTTGAGAATGCATTGATGTATGTTTTAACGGGAAAAGCAGGAAATGAACCATTGTCACATTATCTCGGTCTAAAATTAAAAAGTTCATTTTCTCAATATCTTTCAGGTGGACTAACATTTCTTGGCAAAGAGAATAGTGAGGTTCCAACAAATGTTATATCTCTTGACCTCTCTTATCTTAAAGGTGAAAATGATTTAATTCTTCAAGCAAGTTATGGTGATTCTTCGGGTAAAGGTGGACCTGCTCTATATTTTAACTATTCAAGGGTGAATAATAAATTTATGATGGGTGGTTCGGGAAGCTATATCAGCACAAATTATGCAATAAATGAGATAGGATACCAGCCATACAAAGGGTATTCTGTGAATTTAGGTCTTGGTCCGATTTTTACTCCAAATAAAACAATAAAATACTGGGGATTTGCAGGAGGTTTAGGTTTGGGTAAGGAAGACTATTTAAAGAATCTATCAAAAGGTGTATTTATATTCTCATTTCTAAACCTTAGGAAATCCAATATAAATGGGAGTGTATCAATATCTGATACCTGGGAAGATACAAGTGGGGTTGAATTTAATTTTATTAAAAAGGGTGGAAATATAAGTATTCATCATGAATTAAACAACGAGATTCATTTTGGTATATGGAGTAATTTAACATATGGTTTCAACTGGAATTCTTATTATAACTGCTATTATGCATCCTATGGTGGTTATTTAGAGTATGAGCCAGTATCAAAAGCTGAAATATTTCTGGACATGGACTTTGTATCTTGGTGGGATGATAAAACTGACTTTAAAGATTTAAGGTTAAATAATGTCCAGGGAAATTATGTTACTTTCTCACCACAGATTTCGTATTTCTTCAACAATAGGCTCAAATTCAAAATAAGGACAGAGTTTGTCTATGAACAAACACAGAATTGTATAATACAGGAGAGGATAAACCCTATTTTGTCATATAATATATCACCTAAATCTTGGATTTATCTTGTTTATACAGCAACATATGAAAGAGATGATAAAATGATTAAAACAGATGAAGGAGCAACATTTAAAATAAGGTATCTATTCTATTTTTAGGAGGCTTTATGGATGAAAGATTAAAAGTATTAAAATTACTTGAAGAAGGTAAGATAAATGCAGAGCAGGCAGAAAGGCTTCTTCGTGCATTATCAAAGAAGGATAAAAAAGAGAGGATGAAGATATACAATATAGATGATTTCCTAAATGGTCTTGAAATGTTAGTTGTAAATGTTAATGCAGGTAGTCTCAAAATAAAAAAGGGTATTAGATGTTTCCTTGAAAAAGAAGGTATGATTGATTTTGAAAAGGAAGGTAAAGAAGGGTATATTGATTTGAATGGTGGTGTCTGTGAGATTGAGATAAATAAAGGCATCCCTATTGAATTAAATTTAAACTTCGGAAATTGTGAGGTTGAAATAGAAGATGATTTTAAAGGTTCGGTAAAATTGGGAAATCTTGATGTTTTGGTTTTAAAACCTGTGAATATAGAAATAAGTAATAAATTTGGTGGGACAGAGATAACATACTTCTGTGAGCCTGATGCAAAATTTGAGGTTGAAAATCAGTTTGGAAATGTGGATAATGATTTTGTAAATTCAACAGGTTCTAAGATTGTGAGGATAAAAAATAATTTTGGTAATGTAAGTATAACAAAAAAAACAGGAGGTTAATATGTTCTGGGGTATTGTTTTTATCGTCTTTGGTATAGTTATATGGGTTTTGAATTTCCTTGGTTCAGGATGGAACTGGGGAAGGGACTGGCCATTTTTGCTTATTCTCTGGGGTATATATGTGATTTCAAAGGCATTCAACTTTAGAAAAACATATTGTAAGAGAGAAAAAAGGAATATAAAAGAAATCCTAAAGGATATTGAATCAGGTAAAATTACTGCTGAGGAAGGATTAAAGAAGATGGAGGAATAGATGGATGAGAATAAACTCAAGATTTTAAAGATGCTTGAAGAGGGAAAGATAAATTCAGAACAGGCTTATAAACTTTTAAATGCAGCTGAAGATGACAAATTAAAGGGTAAAAAAATTGTGATAAAGGTAAGAGGACCAAATGAAAATGTTAATCTTGCGATTCCGCTCGGATTTATGAAAACTATGATTAAATTTTCTGGTAAATTCGTTAATTTTATCCCAAATGAAGCAAAGTCAAGGATGGAGGAAAAAGGCATAGATACATCAAAAATAAATGAATTTATAGAAAGTTTCGCAGAATCATTCCCTGATTCACCACAGGTTTTGATTGAAGGAAAAGAAAACGACGAAGAATTCTATATAGCGATAGAATAAATTTAATGAAATTTACACAATACAAAAAAGAAAAACATCAATGCACTTTTATGAATTATTAGTAATAATGAATTTTAGCTCACAACTTGTGAATAATTTATGGGGTCCATTCGATGTTATATCTTGTAACTTCGTCACCTTTTGAAATTGCCTTTTCTATCGAGACTTTCAGATTTTTTAGATTATAAAACTCCCCTGCACGTTCGATCCAACCACCAATGTCATATTCATTCACATCTTCCATATCTTCAAACCCAACAATATCTAAAATCAGTTTCCCTGGACTATTTTCTTTTAATTCCATCCTTGCAGGTCTGTAATACAGGGAAAATAGCCCGCTTGCTTTCTTGATGAACATATTGATATTAGAAAGTTTAATGAAAATTTTATATATGCCTGTTAACTCTTTCTCTGCACTATATCTTCCATACTCCCAGGCACCCTTTAAACTCCCACCATAAAAAATATCGCAGAATTTTCTCATGGGAATTGTTATTGATTCTCTGACAGGATACCATTGATTTGGCAAAATTTTACTATTTAATATTATCTTTGACTGCTCAGGAAGTGAGTTTTTCCATTCTTCAAATCTATCAGGGAATTTCGTTTTTACAAAATCAATCACAGAGAGAACTCCAACACCTTTCGCTTCCATTTTTCCTCCTGTTTTTTTTATTTTAATTAATTAATTTTTTTAATCAATTATTTTCTTGACCTTTTTTTTAACATTTTTAGAATTTAAAAAAAACGGAGGAAATATGGAACTTTTTAACATTCCTTTCTTAACATTTTTTTCTATTATCTTTTCTTTTCTTTCAATTATTATAGCAATAATATGGGGAATTCTTTTTAGGCCAAGGGGGAAAAAATGAATAGTCTGATAATTTATACAATAGTTATATTTCTTTATATTGGAATCCTCCTTTTAATAGGTATATTTTCAGGAAAAAAGACGAAAGATGTATCTGATTTTTACATAGGTGGTAGGAATATTGGCCCATGGGTTACATCATTATCGTATGTTGCTGCTTATTTCAGTTCGGTTGTTATAATTGGGGGTGGTGGCTTTGGATGGAAGTATGGTCTTTCTACACTCTGGATAGGTGCAATAAATGTTTTCCTTGGAACAACTATTTGCTGGATTGTCCTTGGTCCCCGGATGAGAAAAATGACACACGATTTGAATGCAATTACAATCCCTGATTTTTTAAAGAAAAGATATGATTCTAATTTTGTATTAATCTTTTCATCTGTCATTATTGCTATTTTTCTCATCGTTTATAATATCAGCATGCTTAAAGGAATGGGGCATATATTTGAAGTTCTTATTGGAATACCATATATTTACGGGCTTTTAATATCTTCTTTAATCATTCTTTTTTATGTGTCTTTTGGTGGATACATTGCAGTTGTCTGGACAAGTTTCTTACAGGCATGGATAATGGGCCTTGGGCTAATAATCCTGACTATATTTACTTTGAAGAATGTTGGTGGTCTCTCAAATGGTGTATATTCTCTTTCTCAAATGAACAAAGGTTTTGTTGAAACACCTGGTGTTTGGGGATGGCAGGGATTGATATCTTATGCTTTGATAGTGAGTTTTGGTGTATGGGGAATGCCGCAACTTCTCGTCCGTTTCTATTCCATAAAAAAGTTGAGTTTTTTTAAGATAGGAACACCAATAGCAGCAATGGGAACATGTCTTGCACTTCTTCCATATTTTAATGGTGCTTTATCAAGGGTTTTATTCACTGAATTAAAAAGTGCAGATTATGCAATACCTATGCTTGTAAAGAATGTTTTAAATCCTTTCGGTGCTTCTATATTCCTTGCTGCTGTTCTTGCAGCAGGTATGTCCACATTTTCATCTGTTCTTATAATTATTACAGGCTCTGTTGTAAAAGATTTCTTAAGGGAAGGATTGAATTTAAAATTCGAAGAAAAACGATTGGTTTTCATAAGCAAGATAACCACAACTATTGTTGGTTTAATATCAATAATTCTTGCAATAAAACCACCTGCACTTATCTTAACTTTAACCGCATTCTCATGGACGATAATTTCTTCAACAACCCTATGGCCTGTTCTTTTCGGTCTATACTCAAGATGGGTCACAAAAATATCTGTAATATCTTCGATGATAACAGGATTTACAGTAGCACTGGTCTGGCTCATATTGAAAAATCCTTTCAAAATTCACGGTTTTATACCTGGAATAATATCTGGTTTGATAGTTATAATTATAGTAAGCACATTCACTAAAAGATATGATAATGGTTTTTTGAACAATATATTTAAATAGGAGGTATGTTATGAAAAAATTTATTATTCTTTTTTTTCTGTCTTTCACTTTATTTTCACAGGTGAATACATTTAGATTCTGGTCTTATTTCAATTTAAACATCCCTGTTTCAAAAGATATTAACTGGACAATCTTACCCGGAATAAGATATGAATTCCTAAGAGAAGGAACTGAGCCAAAAAACTTTTATATGTTTGAATTTTTTACAGGTATTACACCTTCAATAAATATACGGGGAATAAATGCAAAGTTCCCAATTTATTACTATTATACATGCTTTTTAGAATCTGAAAATTATCATGTTCACAGCTTTGAATTTCTTCCATCTTTCCAGAAAAGATTTGGCAATTTTGTTCTTTCTGAAAGGACAATATTTCATAACAGATTTTATTCAAGTTTTTATGATGATAAAACAGGGTATTCTTTGCTTGTTAGAGAACTCTTACAGATTAAATATTTATTAGGAAAATATGGAATAGGCTTGGGGATTGAACCATTTTATGGTGTTATTGAAGATGCTTCACATACACCATCACCATTGGGATTTACACCAAAAGGTTTGAATCTTAACAGGATTAACGCAGGGATTGATTATAATTTATTTAGGAATCTTATTCTTTCATTAAATTATGTATTCGAGACCACATATTCAGGAGGGAATTTAACTGCAAAAAACCATTATGTTTTTCTTAATGTTTTTTATGTTTTAAAAATATTTCCTTGATTTTTTTTTACTTTCATAAATACTATAATATGGCTTTATTAATTATAAATTGTAACATAATATTTGAAAAGAGAAAGATATATGATTTCATGTGAAAGCCTGTCAAAAAAATTTGGAAATATAATCGCTGTTAATAACCTTTCTTTGAACATAAAAAAAGGTGAGATATACGGATTTCTTGGTCCAAATGGTGCTGGAAAGACAACAACAATAAAATTATTAACAGGGATATTAACACCAACATCGGGTAATATTAAAATACTTGATATTGATTTAAGAAATAATCCTATAGAGATTAAAAGAAAGATAGGTATAGTTTTTGATGAACCTAAATTATATGAGAATCTGAAGGGTTGGGAATACATAAATTTTATAATTGATATTTATAGACTCGAAAGAGAAGAAACATTAAAATATCTTAAAGATATAATCTCTGCATTTGGTATTGATTATCTTGATGGATTCATAAGCGATTATTCTTACGGTATGAAACAGAAACTTGTCGTTGCATCTGTTTTGATGAGAAAACCAGAGGTATTATTCCTTGATGAACCCACAGTAGGTCTTGACGCTCGATCTGCAAAAATACTGAAATTATTACTTGAAAAGCAGGCGAAGGATGGAAGAACAATATTTTTCACCACACATATACTTGAGATAGCGGAAAAAATGTGTAATAGAATCGGTATCATAAATAAAGGTAATTTAATTGCAGAAGGAAATCTTGAAGAATTGAGAAAACTCAGCAAAGAAAAAGAATCTACACTTGAAGATCTTTTTTTGGAACTTACAGGTGGTGATGAGATAAAGGATATAGTTCAGGAACTCTGATTAAAATGAGGGAATTGTTTATCCTGCTTAAATACTCTTCAAAGAACAAAGAAAGAAGAAAGGAATCAAGGATCCTCGGGAGTAATTATTCCATATTTTTATTCCAGTATGTTCTGTTCTCTTTTATTGCAGGATTTTTATATTTCAGGATGTTATCTGTTTTTAATATAGAATTTGGAGGTATAAGATTTGCTGATATTATCTCAGGTTTATACATTATTATTTTCACATTTCTATTTCTTTTTAATTATACACCTTTTATATCCATAAACCTTTACGATAATCAGTTCATACCTTTTTTTCTCACGTTGCCAGTTAAAAAATCAACTATATTTTTTCATTCTGCCCTTGAAACACTGATTTACAGTGGATTCTCAATTGCTTTCATCCTTCCTTTTTCTATTGTTTATCCGATTATCTATAAAACAAACATATTACTTTCAATATTAGCTTTTTTATTATTCGCTATAATATTGATATCTATTGCTAATATTATCGGAATTATACTTGCTCTTTTTATTTCAAAGACAACATCAATATTACTTGGGACCATATCATATCTTTTTGTTTTTATAGGATTTTTTTTCTTCTCAAGCAGGGAATTTATTTCTCCTGAAAGATTTAGTAATATCTTAGGCTTATTAAGATTAAAAAAAATACTTTATTTTCCTTTCTCTCCATTAGCTTGGTATTTGAATGTTGTGAATGGAAATTATTTTTATATTATTTATCTTCTTCTTTTTTCAATAATTATTTCTTATATATCACTGAAAATCCCATTAAATCTTGATTTTTCAATAGCAAGGAAGAGGTTATCAAAGAAAGATATTACAATAAAAAGTTTTAGATTTCTCTCACCTTTAATAAAAAAAGACCTTAATTTTTTAAGAAGGGATGCATCTTCAACATATTTGCTAATTTTTGCAATCGTTTATCCACTTTTCTTATATTTTACTTCAAAAAATCCTTATTCTTTTATTATGGTCTTTGCTGCATTAAACTCTTTTTATTGTGCAATTGTATCTGTGAATCTTTATGCACAAGAAAAAAGGGTTCTTCCTTTACCAAAGATTTATCCTGTAAAAGAAGAGGAGATAATAAGGACAAAGTTTTTTATTCCGACATTTATTTTCTTCCTAATATTTGTATTAATAAGTCTATTCCTGATAAAGAAGACACGCGTTTTGATATTTTTTTCGCCCGTTATTTTTGTTTTAAATATTTTTGATTCTTTACTTTCTCTTTTTTTCCTTACAAGAAAACCAGATAGAAACTATTTCCAAAAGAATGTTTTACATGCTTCCGAGTTTTTATTCATAGAGATTATATCTATTATAATAACAGCGATTATTGTTTTATTACCAACTTTATATGCACAGCATCTAAATGGAACTTTAAAATTAGGACTTATAACATGGGCTGAAAAATTTCCTTTTCTTTTATATTTAATATTTATTTTTCTTCCTTTATTCACATTCATCTTGATTATTTATTTTTCCTTCCGAATGTTCAAATATGTCAGGTTATGATACATGTCAGGTTTTACGGCGAATTGAAAAAATATAATGAAGGAAAGGAATATTTTATTTTAGAAAGAAAAAAATATTTGGAGATAAAGGATATAATTTTTATAAAAAAAATTCCACTAAAGAAAATTGGGCTCATTATTTTAAATGGTGAATCAGTTTATCCAGATTTTGAAATAAAAGATAATGATTATATATCTATATATCCTGAATTTAAAAATTTAGATATTTCTGGAATAAAGATATTGAATCTTTCAGGTTTAATAGATACACATTCCCATCTTGATGAATATAAAGACCTAAATAAGGTTTTGTTTTCTGCTAAAGATTTCGGTGTTGAGAAAATAATTGCTTTAAGCACTGATTATGAAAGTAGCAAAAGGTTAATAGAAATGTCCAATAAAAGTCTCCCTTTAAAAATTTTCATGTCAATGGGTGTTCATCCAAATAATCTTAACACCGATATAGAAAACGGAATAAATATAATTGAAGATAACATAAAAAAAATTGTTGGTATTGGTGAATGTGGACTTGATTACAAATATGAACGATTTTCAAAAGAATTACAAAAAGAAGTATTCTCAAGGCAGATTCTTTTAGCAGAAAAATATAAAAAACCAATAATTATTCATTCAAGGGGTGCCTGGGAAGACTGTTTTAATATGCTAAAAAATACAAGTATAGAAAGGGTAAATTTTCACTGGTTCAGTGGTGGTCTTGATATTCTAAAAAAAATCCTTGATAAAGGTTATTTTATTTCTGCAACACCTGCTTTAAAATACAGTTTACCACATAGAGAAGTTGTAAAATATGCACCGCTTGAACAAATACTGATAGAGACAGACTCACCAGTAAGACATTTCAAGATGGAATCAGAACCAAAGGATATTATTATAACAATAAAATATCTTTCCGATATAAAAAAAGAACCATTAGATAAAGTGATAGAGATCACAAGGAAAAATGCAGAAGAATTTTTTAATATCTAAAAATTGCCTTGAATCAGGGAAATGTTAATATTCTTATATCTTCTCTCTTCAATAACCTTTTTTTCATCTATCTTCCCAAAGTATATTATCTTCCTTGCAATATCAAAATGCCAGTCTAATATCTTCACACCCCGAAGGATCAAAAAATCATATATCTCTTTAAAATCTCCTTTTCTTGCATCCTTACATATAACATCATAATTTAGAGAAAGTTTTTTCCTTACATATCTTAAAAAAGAACATTTCTTTTCCCTTCTTTCAATAAGTGTGAATCTTGCATTTCTATTTAAAATATTCAGGATAATACTCACCACACCCTGACCTGCACCAATCTCAACAACATTCCCGGAATCAACCCAGTCCCTTATAATAATAACTGGAATTATCAGGTCTTCTATAATCCATATTTCATCATCCTTAGAGACAAGGTTTATCTTCTTATTCCATTTTTTTAATTCTTCAACATATAATTTTATTTTTTTTATCTCTTCACCGGTAATACTGTATCTTTTCAAAAACTCTTCCATAAATAAAGAATAAAAAAATTATGGAAAAAGTCAAAATAATCTGTATTATTGTTATATGCTTATTATTCTTTTATCTTTAAAAATAGGTTTTGGCGGTGATGTGAATATGGGAAGACAGCTCGGACAGATGATGTTAGAAGATACAACCCTTTATCCTTTCTATAAGATTGATTCTCTTTTAAATTCAACTGATTTAAACATAGTGAACCTTGAAGGTGTGATAAGCGAACAGGGTGGAATAACACAGATTGGATGGGAAAGATTTGTAGCACCACCTGTTGCTATTAATTCTTTAAAAAAAGCAAAAATAAAGATAGTGAGTGTTGCAAACAACCATGCGATAGATTTTGGAAAAGATGCTTTAATTAATTGTTTCGAGATACTTTCTTCTAATAATATTCATTATATTGGTGGAGGAATTGATAGAAATTCTTCATATAAAATCCTGATAATTCAGATGAAGGGTGTTTCTGTTGGAATAGTTGGGATAACAGGTGTTTCAAATTTTGGTTTCAAAAAAGAAGATTCTTATATGCTTGCAAGGCCTGATAAAAAATTTCTCAAGGATATAATAAAAATAATGGATACCTGTGATTATAAGATTGTGTTTTATCATGGTGATACTGAATATAATTTTGAACCTGAAAAAAGCAAGGTTAATTTTGCAAAATGGTGTATTGATAATGGTTTTGATATCTTTATCGGACATCATCCACATGTTATCCAGCCAATAGAGGCTTATAAAGATGGAATTATCTTCTATTCACTTGGGAATTTTGTATTCAGGCAGAAGTTTGAAGGGACAGATAAAGGGCTTTTTACTATATTTGAATTTTCAGAAGATTCTTTGAATATAGAATGTTTTTTAATAAAGGCAGATTACTTCCCTGAAATTACTGAAGATGTAGATGAGATAGTTCAGAAATTAAAAAATTATAATGGGATTATGATAAATGAAAATGGTAATGGAAGATTTACTATTAAATTAAAAAAGATTTTAACGAATTAAATTTCAAAACAGATTATAATTAAATAAAATTTTTAGAATCCTTGACAAATTTTTATTTTTTATTATAAATAAATTATGATTATAAGTTTTATCATATACAAATTTAAACTCTCTCTCTCTCTCTCGTTAAATACTGTCTTTTTAAGATAAATCTAAAGATATTTAAAATATTCAGGAGATTAAAATTTGTTTGAATATGCCCTTTGCATCATAAGTGGGTGCAAAGGGTGAAATAATTCTAATTGGTGAAGAAATTAAATTAAAAAAGGAGGTTTGAATGAAAAAAATATTGATTTTAATATTGATTATATTAATATTTGGTTGTGAGAATAAGGTTATGAATGGATTTAAATCACTTGAAGGTAATGGTTATCAGACATTAGGCAGTGTTATAAAAATGAATATTTATAGTTTAAGGTATGAGAGGACACAAGGTCAACCGAATGAGTTCATTGATACGATAGAAGGACCTATTGATACAATGATATTTGAGGTGATAAATGGTGATAAGAGGGTGACATCAATGAGGATATGGTTAAATGAAGAAGAGATATTTTCACCATCAGAGTTTAACCAGGATGTTGAGGTTATAGAGAAGAGGATAGTATTACCACAGAATACGAATATATTGAAGGTGAGGCTTACAGGTTCACCGGGTAGTTTTACCACATTAAATATTTATTATGAATTCAAGGTAAGCACAGCATTAGCGAATCCACCAGAGCCAGATACGATAATAGATGATAGGGGGGATTCAATCGTCCTTGTTGACCCATATTATCCTATATTACCTGATGAAGAGACGATGAAAAAGATTGAGGAATTAGAAAAACTACCAGTTTTATCAGGACCTGGGAATCAGGTTGACTATACAAAGGCAAATACAGGTTACCTTATAACTTCTGGGCATAGAATTACAGGTGGTGAGACCGACCCTTGGAGGGTATATACAATAACACATGATGGATTGGCAAGAAAGTGGACTATCGATCATCAAGATTGGTATGCAACTATCCATGCACATCCAAATAATTGTTGTGGGACAGGGACTGGTGTCCAATTGGGTCATTGGAATTTCTGGAGAGGATATGACTGCTGTATTATTGATTATATAAATTGTGGTTATTCAAAGAGGGTTGCTGCTGTTGCCTATGCAGATGCACAATTACACGAACCATATAGTGGCGTTTGGGATTCTTGGGATGGTTTGTTTGGTAAACCGGGTTCATGGGTTTATAGATTTTATACATACAAATGGTGTTGCACATCATTGGTATGGAGGTCATACAAGGAACAAGGTGTGAGTTTTATGTCCTGGTGGTGGGAAAATGTGACTGCCCCAACAAGGGCACCTACACCTTTGGAACTTATGAATAGTCCAATTGCAATCTATGTAACAGCGAGTTTTGATTAAAAGAGGGGGGTAACCCCCTCTTTTTGGAGGTATTATGAGAAATATTATATTATTGATTATGGTTTCAATGATTGGATGTTTTAGTTGTTTTAAGGAAGAGGACCTTGGGAATAAACCAATAGATATTCCCGAATATGTCTGCTATGCATTGTTCAGGGCTGGTGAGGACGATAATTCAGTAAGGGATTATATAATAGTGATAGATATGGAGAAGGATTCAATCATAGGGATACATAAGGTTTCAACGAAAGGTCATTGGGTAACAGACTTCTGCCTTGGGAGAGATGGATATTTATATTTTGTCCTGATAACAGCAGGATATGTTCAGAAATTTGACCCTAAAAAAGGAGAGATAATAGATGAATTAAAGATTCCTTCAAGTGCTGGATCTATTTATTCAATCCCAAATGATGAGGCATTTATCTTACAATATTTTAGGGGTGCAGGTGATACTGCATTGGAGAATTCCGTTATAGATTTAAAGAATTTTACATATAAGAAGAAGATAGATGCATACCTTGGCGGGTGTGCATATAGAGGCGAAGTATTTTTCTCACCTGATAGTGAAGTGTGGATATATATTTCGAGGTCTTCGTCATCACCATTTTTACCACATAATAAAATGGTAAAGTTTTATCCTGTTGTTGATACACTTGGTGAAGTCCTTGAGTTTGAGGATGAATACAATGGTGATAGGATTAGGGTTGATGCTATTATGTTTTTGTCAAATGATAAGATTTATGCAAAATGTATGAGGGTATTGCCTGATGAAAGTGGAGGGGTAGAAGAATGTGTAGTTGTCTATGAATTTCCATCATTACAGATATTAAAGTATATCCCATTAAACCTGCCAATGGTAGGATCTGGAAGATCCATTATAACCCTCCCTAATAATAAAGTTTATGTTTCATACTATATTGTTGCTGGTGAGGAAGGCCATAGGATAGATGATAAATATATTTATGTATTTGATGGGACAAATGATGAGTTTATAAAGAAGGTAGATTGTGGTCTTTATGGTCCTTATATAATGGAATATTCACCATCATTAAATAAGGTATATGTATTTTCAGGGTATGAGAAGAAAATATCTGTAATAAACCCGATGACGGATGAAGTTATAAAGGTTTTGGTATTTGGGGAAGGTGAGACATTTTTAGGTTCAAGGATTATTGTGAATAAATAAAAAATATTTTGTTCTTTTTGTTCTTTTATTTGGATGTTTTAAAGAGGAAGAACTAAATAACACACCTATTGATATACCTGAATATGTTGGATATTTTCTTTATAAAGATTGGGAAAAAGACCATTATTATGTAACAGTTATAGATTTAGAAAAAGATTCAATAGTAGGAGAACATCAAGTTTCTACAAGGGAATTTATATCGAGTTTCTGCTTAGGACCAGATGGTATGTTATATATTCCCATAGATTTAAAGGTATTTGATAATGTTCCTGGAAACTATGTTAACATATTTGACCCTGAAAAAGGAGAGGTTATAGGAAAGATAGATATAGGAATAAATTGTCCATCGACTATTCATCGTTTACCTAATGATGAGGCATTTGTTTTTCATTATTTCAAGCCTGCTGGTGATACGGATTTTGTTCAGACTGTTATAGACTTGAAAACAAAAACATTCAGGAAGAAAATAGTAAAAGACCTTGGATGTATAGGTAATAGAGAAATTTTTTATTCGCCTGATAGTTCCATATGGATAATAAAATGTTCACCACATCCACATATGTTTAGATTTTATACTGATGTAGATACACTTGGAGAGGTATATTATTTTGAGTGGAAGTATAATGATTATGCTCCACAGCTTGGGGGGGATAAAATTTATCACCGGAAGTAAGATTTATACAATAGGAAGTTATCCATCATCTTTAACAATATATGATTTTCCTGCTTGTTCTATAACGAAATTTGTTATGTTTGATATTCTTCCGAGTTTTATATTACCTTTACCAAACAATAAAGCATATATATCCCATATTATTTTTCCTCCTAATCCAGGTAGTGGAGTTAATGATAATTTTATAACAGTAATAAATACACAAACAGATGAGGTAATAAAGAAGGTTTATCTTGGAGACTTTTATGGACCAGATTATATGGAGTATTCATATGCTATGAATAAGGTTTATATAATATCGAACTATCAGCATAAGATAGCTGTTTTAAATCCTGATAACGATTCAGTGATAAAGATAATATCAACTTCTAAAGATTACGAGATTAGTGGTTTAAAATTTATTGTTAATAAATAAAATGATAAATTTAAGTAATGGTGTCAGGTCTTGACATTTGACAAAAATTAAAATAATAGAATTTTAAATCCAATCAATATAAGTATTATTCCTGCAAATACCTCTGCTTTCTTTGTGAATCTACTTGCCTTTTCACCAATTCTTACACCTAAAAATGATATAATAAATGTTGTTAAAGCAATTATTAATGCATTTATAAAATGATTTGTTTTTACAATTGAAATACCAAAACCCACACCAAATGCATCCAGACTTGTTGCTATTGAAAGAATTATTAGATATTTAATATTCTTTGTTAAACATATTTTTTCTTCCTTCCGAGAATCAATAATCATCTTAATCCCAATCGCAACTATAACTATAAAACCAATTATATTACTGAAACTCTCTATAAATCTTATCATTCCTTTTCCAAGAAAAAATCCTAAAAGGAACATCATCCCCTGGAAGAATCCAAAGGATGATGCAAGGATGTAAGACAATTTAAACCTTTCTTCTTTCAAAATCAGGCCTTCAGCAACAGAGACAGCAAAGCAGTCCATTGAAAGACTGATTGCTATAAATATTATGGAGATATATTCAAAAACTATTCCAAACTCCCTATTGTCTCTTCAACTGCCTCAAGTATTTCACAGGATTTTACAAGTTTCTTCATCGCATTATGGTCATTGTATAAAGGCCTATCTTCTTCAAGGTGCGGAACATACTTTCTTATAACATTCTTCGCTGTTCTTACACCAAGACCCGGTGAATATTCTCTGAAATCAAGACCCTGTGCAGCTGCCATGAATTCAATACCTATTATCCCGTATGAATTATCTATAATCTGATGATTCTTTAAGACTGTATTCATTCCCATAGAAACGAAGTCTTCCTGGTCAGCTGCTGCCGGTATTGACATTATAGATGCAGGGAAAGAAAGAATTCTATTTTCAACTATCATCATATCTGCTGTATACTGGCTCAACATCATACCCGAGAACATTCCTGCACCTTTTGTTAAGAATGGTGGAAGGCCTACACTCAAAGCAGGGTTCGTTAACCTATTCAATCTTCTTTCAGATATCACATCAACCATTGTTAATGCAGCACCTACCATATCCATCGGTAATGAAACAGGTGTTCCCTGGAAGTTTGCACCTGTTAATGTGAGTTTATATTCAGCAAGAAAGATTGGGTTATCACCTACCCCGTTTAATTCTATTTCCACCTGTTTTCTTGCCCAGGAAACAGCATCATGTGCTGCACCAATAACCTGTGGTGTTGAACGCATTGAATATGCGTCCTGAACTTTTGTCTTTATTACACCTTTCAAAAGGTCACTTCCTTCTATACACTTCATTATTGCCTTTGCACTCCTTATTGCACCGGGAAATCCTCTTGCCTCGTGTAGACGGACATCATAGGGCTTCAAATTTGCCTTCAATGCTTCAAGTGTCATAGCGCATGCTATCTCTGCCTGTTTTAATAATCTGTTTATATCGTAAAGCTGCAATGCGCTGACACCTGTTATCACATTTGAACCATTTATTGCTGCAAGACCATCCCTTGCTTTTAATCCTGGTGGTTTTATACCTGCCCTTTCAAGTGCTATATTACCGGGTAATCTTTCACCTTTATAGAATGCCTCACCTTCTCCTAAAAGAAGCAGTGCAATCTGGGACATTGGTGCAAGGTCACCACAAGCTCCAACAGAACCTTTTGTGCATACAACAGGTGTTACACCTTTATTTAACATATCAACATATGTTAAAATTATCTCTGGTCTTATTCCTGACCTTCCTTTAAGAAGAACATTTATCCTGCTTGTCATTGCTGCCCTTACCCATTCTTCAGGCATAGGTTCACCAATACCTGCCGAATGATTATAGATTAAATATCTCTGGAATTGTTCCACCTGTTCATCTGTCAGGACGACCTCTGAGAATTCACCAATCCCTGTATTTATTCCATACATAATCTCACGAGCTTTTATTTTTTCTTCAAGCATCTCTCTGCATTTTTTCACACCTTCCATAGCCTCCTGTGATACTTCAATCTTTTCATGATTACGTGCTATTGCTACAAGTTTCTCAATCGTCAAACTTTTACCATCAAGAATTATTGCCATATATTCCTCCTATTTTAACTTTTATTCAATACTGAATATACCTCTGTTCATAATTATTTTATCGTCTATCTCAATAGTAGGCTCTTTCACAAGTCCGTCAATATGCGAATTTACAAACACATTTCCACCAAATGTTGTATTGTTCCCAAATGCAAAATGGACTGTTCCCATCACCTTCTCATCTTCAAGTATATTCCCTGTTAATTTTGCCTTTGGATTTGTCCCTATACCGAATTCAGCAAGATTTCTTGCCTCTTTACCAAACTTGTGAAAAATCTTTTCAAGATAACCTGAACCATCACCCTCAACTTTTTCTACATAACCATTTTTTATCTCTACCTTTAAATTGCTTTTGAGAAGACCATATCCTGCAAGTGAACCATCAATAACAACAATCCCATTTGCTGAACCTTCCAAAGGTGCAATGTATGATTCACCGGCTGGAAGATTACCAAAAGAACCTGCCTGGGTTAAAATACCTGTGTCTGAATGTGCATTCCTTCCCTGTATGGAAAATGAAATATCGGTTCCTGATGAAGAATAAACATGGACATTCTTCCCTTTTGAAAGAATTCTTGATATATTTTCTGATATCTCTTTAACCTCAAAATAATCAACATTCATTGTTCTTTCAAGTATCTCTTCTGTTATCCCTGGTAAAGAGGCTATCCTCACACCTTTTTTTGTTGCATCAAGCCTTGCCTTTGTATGGCTTAATGATTTGAGCGTAGGGATAATTGCAACATCAACATCCTGCAATGCCTTCGCTACAGATGAAGGTGGCTCTTCACCATCTGTGAGCCTTGGCAGAATCTCAACATAAATAGCATCTGCTCCAATTTCAATACCTACCTGGAAGAAGACCCTTCCTATCTCCCTTAAAATGGTATCTGTAATAACAAGGAGTGATTCATTCTTCTTTAATCCCATACAATCTTTTAAGGCTATCTCTGCTGATTTTTTAATCATTATATTCCTCCGTTCCTATAAGTTTTTTGGCATGTATATATGCTGACTCTGACAATTTTTCACCACCAAGCATCCTTGCTATTTCTTTAACCCTTTCCTCACCTTCAAGTTTTTTTACATATGTTCTTGTTCTCCCTTTCTTTGTTTCTTTACCTACAAAATAATGTGTATCTGCAAGGGCTGCAATAACAGGAAGATGTGTTA
>CBFGJG010000031.1:3342-24708 GCA_965649055.1 Caldifarciminota bacterium | reverse complement strand
GGTTTCATATGCAGATGATTATTCTGATAGTGAAAAGAAAGTTTCTGCAGTAGAACTTAAAGAAAAGTCATTACTACTACCGTTATTAGATGATAAATTTAATGATGTTCTAACTAAAGGCGAATTTATTGCCGCAGTTGATGAAATTTTAAAATTCTTTGAGAAAGAATTACAGAGAAAAATATCACAGATACCGACTGGTGGTGGTAGCAAATCAGGTGATAATAAAGAAATTATCAAAGAGATAGCAGATTTAAAAAACGAAATTGAATTAATAAGGAGGAAAATTAGCGAGATAAAAGATACTGATATTAGAAACTCAGAAAAGTATATCTTAGAAAAGATTAATGAGATTAAAAATCAGATGAATAAAGAATTAGACAAGTTAAAAGAATCTACTAAATTAGAACAAAAAGCCGATAACTCTGGAACAATTTTAACTATTGTTGTATTTGGATTTTTGACAATTGGAAGGATTATAGTTTTATTAATATAAATTGAGGTAGAATATGGAAGAAACAAAAGATAATATTAATAGAAAAGATTTAGACAAGGATGAAACAGAAGACATAAGAAAAAAGAAGGAAAAAGATGATGAAGAAATTAAAGACGAAACTATTCAGGTAGAAAGAAGAAAAGATGATAGGGCTTCCACTGTAATAAAGACTGTAAAAGCAGCTTATCTGGTTTGTATTGATGGTAAGTATTTTGGGAAAAAGTTTCTCTTAAAATCGGACGAAACAAAGATTGGTAGAGAGCCTAATTTTAACGATATAGTTCTTGAAGGTGATACAATGGCTTCAAGAAGGCATGCGGTAATAAAGGTTGTTGGGGGTAAGTATGTTTTACAGGATAAAAGAAGTAGAAATAGAACCTATATAAACCAGAAGATTGTAAAAGAAGAAGACGAAGTAGAACTTAAACAGGGAGATGAAATAGAGATAGGAAGAAATATCTTTAGATTCTGCTATGGTGATAAAATAAGTTTTGCACCACCAAGAAAAGCAGGAAGTCTAATAAAAAGAATTCTTTACATTTTATCTCCAATAGTATGTATATATATAATTATTGAATCATTATTCTTTTCTATGAAAGAAATGAATAGATATAAAATTATTACACAAAACCCAATTGGAAATTTTTATGAAGAAGCTCTTAATATTGTTAACAAAAATCCTATACTATCTGTAAATAATTGTAATAATTCAGGTGGTATTGATATTCCAATTGTAGAAAACGGTATTATATCTTTATATGACATAAAGGAGAAGAAAATTATTTGGGAACAGAATTCATATAATATAAAATCTGCTTACTGTTGTAAATTGTCAGAAAATTCAAAAAATTATGACATTTTATGCCAGACAGAAGAGGGTAATATAATATTATTAAATGGATTAGACGGTTCAACGGTTGTTTCAAAAATAATGACTTTATTAGGACCGATTGTTTTTCCAACAATTGTAGTAGATATTGATAAAGACAATAGAAATGAAATCATTGCTACGACTGAGAATGGTTATATTAGTATTATAAAAAATATTCATTCTGAATTTGTTATCAGTAATAAATTTAATGTTGGTTATCCTTTAAATCTTCCCCCTGTTTTTGCTCCAAAGGAGAATATTATTACTTTTTCAGGTTCTAAAATGTTTATTGTTTCTTTAGAAGGAAAAATCAGTACATTTGATCTTGAAGAGAAATATTTACAAGAAAGAATGGTTAAACCATCTTATAGTTTAGATGTTATATCTTCACCAACAATATTTATAAGGAATAAAGAATTATTTGTAGCGGCTTTTTGTATGTATGACCAGTTATTTGAATCTGATATTTTAGGGAATGTTCATTTTGTTAAAGAAGTGGAGAATATTAGGAAGGGAGGAATCACAAAATTAGGCTCACCTATTTCAGTAGATTTGGATAATGATGGAAATGACGAATTGATAGTTCCTTCTTATCAGGAAAATAAGATTTTAATATATTCCAGTTCAAAGAAATCTATAATTAATGAGTTTACTCTGGAGGGTGAACCAGTTTCTTCCCCATCCATAGCAGATGTGAATAAAGATAAAATTCTTGATATAATAATATGTGATAATTTAGGTTATGTGTATATTATAAATAGTAATAAAGCAAGTCTGATTTATAAGAAAAAATTATTTGATAGTTCTGTATCTACAAGCACAGTAATTGGTGATTTATATGGAAATGGTTTTATTTCAATCTTAGCAAAAGATAATAATGGAAATATGAAGATAATAAATACTGATGCAAAGATTTTCAAGAATGAGATAATATACGGTAATTCTTTTGGAGTTTTTGATTTAACCAACAGGTTCTATTATACATCTATAGATCCAAAACGAATTATCAAAAAAATATTCATACATTTTTTGCTATTAATTTTAGCTTTAATTTTACTTTTAGGTGATATGATTCGCAGAAAAATAAGGATAAAAAATGGGTGATATTTTATTTTACGGCGTTACTGATGTGGGTATTAAGAGAAAAGATAATGAAGATAATTTCAAGATTCTTGATAAACATAATTTAATTATCGTTTGCGATGGAATGGGTGGCCACAATGCAGGAGAGGTTGCAAGTCTTTTAGCTGTTAATACGGTTGCAGAAACATATTATAGTTCTGATTTAGATTTAACATTTTTTTATTCAAGTATAAAGGAAGATGTTCCATTACAGGTAAAAAAGTTATGCACAGGAATAAGACTTGCAAATAGAAGAATTTATAATATAGCACTTGATGATAAAAGTAGAAAAGGTATGGGGACAACAATAGTTTCAGCAGTATTTTTTGATAATTATTATGGAGTTCTTCATGTTGGAGATAGTAGGGCATATATTTGGCGTGATATGAAGCTTCAAAGAATTACAAAAGACCATTCGTATGTTCAAGAATTAATAGATGATAAAGAAATAACTGAAGAAGAAGCAGAGAATTTTGTTCACAAGAATGTGATTACAAGGGCTTTGGGACAAAAATATAATATAAAGGTAGATGTGAATATTGGAAGAGTTAAAAAAGGTGATTTATTTTTATTATGCACTGATGGGCTCACGGGTGAGATGAGGGAAAATGAGATTGAAGAAGTTATAAATAGACTTTACCCAGATATAAAGAAAATAGGAGATACTTTAATTTCTATTGCGAAAGATAATGGAGGAAAAGACAATATTACTGTTGGTTTAGGCTTTATAAAGGAGGTAAAAGAAACTTTAACAGATAATTATAATGAATATCATGGTTCTATTAAAGAGGAAGACGAAACCCTTTTACCTGTTGAAGATAAGTATCTTGAAAAAAGGTATGGTGTAAATATAAAAAGAAAATTAATAAAATATGGCTCAATAGCAGTTGCTTCTTTATTTTTAATTTTATCCTTTATTTCGTTTATTTTTTACAGAACAAATATAGAAAAGAATAAGAAAATAGAGTTAGAGATTAATATTAAAACAACTCCGGACAGTGCCAAGGTCTTTTTATTAAAAAAAGAGATTGGAAACGAAGAAGAGATTGGAGAAACTCCGGTGGTTTTAAAAAGGACGTTTCACAAAGATACATCATACAGTTTAAGATTAAAAAAACAAGGATACGAAACTTTTACATTTAGATTGGATTCAATAATAAATATGTTGAAAGGAAAAGATAATAAAATAGATACAAACATTGTACTAACAAAAAAGAAAGCTAAATTTAAGATTTTTTATACATTTTCTGAAGACTTTACATTAATTTTAAAAGGAAAAGATTCTATTTCTGGGAAACTAAGTTCTTATAAAGAGAAAGAGTTTAAGATATTACCGGATGAATATAATTTTGTTTTAAAAAATTTAAATAATCAGATTGTTTTGGATACATTCCTCCTTTTTAAGGAAGATGATTTTCTTGAAATAACAATAAATAAGAAAGCTAATAAATATGAACTATATCCGGAGTATAAAAAATGAAAAAAGGTCAAACAACGGTTGAATATGTTTTAGTGGTTGCAACGCTAATAGGTGCATTCATAGTTGGATCAGCACTTTTCCGTAACATTATGAATATAATTTACTTAAGGGTATTTTTAATTTTCACAATACCATTGCCGTGAGGTAGATATGAAGAAATTTTTAATTCCATCAATATATGATATTATTATCATTTTATTTGCAATTACTTTATTAATTAAAACTGATATTGATGTAGATACCATTTGGCATATATCTATAGGTAAGTATATAAATAATCCTTTTAAGATTCCATCTTTTTCAAATTTGTATTTTACTGAACCAGACAAGGAAGAAATGAACTTACAATGGCTTTCTGATTTAATATTTTATAGATTATATAATGTTTCACCTTTGATGCTAAGAATTTTTCAATTCGTTTTATTTTTATCTTGGTTAATACTTTTGGTTAAAATTTTTAGAAAATCAAATATAAATCCCATCTTAAGTAGTATTATTTTATTTTTGATATTATTCAATATATTAATCTTTCGTTCTATAAGACCATTATTTTTAGGATATTTTATTTTTAATATTTTAATCTATATCTTATTTTTTACTGATAGGAAATACTTCAACCTTATACCCTTAATTTTTTTGATATGGGTAAATATACATCCATCTTTCGTTTTGGGTTTCTATACTTTGATTATTTATTCAATTTTTATAAGAATAAAAAATAGTAAATGGGATAAGAAATTCTTTTTAGTTATTATCAGTTCGATAATTATTTCGTTAATTAATCCTTATTTCATAAAAGTTTTTAAAATTCCTTTCATTTTACTTAAAGATTTAACAATCTATGAAAATATAACAGAATGGCAAACCGGTTTTGATATTTTTTCAATTCTTTATTTAATTGTATTGTTCTTCTTGATAGGGATTTCTAAAATTTCTTTACCTGATATAATTTTTTTCTGTTCATTCTTTTATTTTCCATTTTTAGGTACAAGATTCATACCAGTTTTACTCATAGCATCTTTACCGATTATTACTGATATCTTGAAGAAGATAAAAATAGAAAGAGAATCTTTCAAGATAGCTGAGCAATTTAATTCATTCATATTCTCTATACCTTTTATTTTTATAATATTTATAATTTTTATATTTATAAATAAGAATGATAACTTGTTGAAATTAGGTGAAAATAAATTAGTATTTGAAGCAATTCAAAATTCAACAAATATTGATTTCACAAGAATTTACGTATATTATTTATGGACAGGTTTATTTCTGTTATTAAACGATGATGAAAACAAGAAGATATTTTTTGACTTAAAAGAACCTTACACACTTTCCAATTTTAATTCTCTTTTAGTATTTGAACAGGATACATATTATTGGAAAGGTTTAGTAAAGATATATGGAATAGATGGCTTTATTCTTCCCAAGAATCATAAAATGGTAAGACATATTTATAACAACAAAGAATGGTTAAAGGTCTTTGAAAATGAAAAGGTCGTTGTTTACAAAAAAAACCGAAAGGAGGTTTTATGAAACTTTTAAAAAGGTTTTTCAAAGAGGAAGATGCCCAGACAATGATCGAATACATTCTGATTGTTGCAGTTATCGCAGTTGGTGCCATTACCGCATTTGCCTTTTTTAGAGGAAAGATAGCTAAATTATTTTCAGATTTGGCCACCAGAATATTTAATGCTCAGCACAAATAAGGGCAATATGCATTTTGCTTGGATTGCTGTTTTTTTAATGATAGCGATTTCGGTATTTCAAGATTTAAGAATGGGAAAATTGAAAAACTGGGTATCTTTAGCCGGTTTTGTATTAGGTTTTGTTATTAATCTTTTCTATATAATACAAAACCGGCATCCTCTTTTTATTGAAATTGTTATTTATATAGGAGAAGTCTTAATTGCTTTTATTATATCATTTTTCTTTTATAGTTTAGATGTTTTTGGTGCAGGTGATGCTAAACTACTAATATCATTATGCGCTATTTTAAGATTAAAGTCTTTCTTAATAATATTTATCTTATCTACAATTATCGGTGGATTTTTTGCTTTATTGCAGATGATTAGAAATAAAAGAATAAAACAAGGATTAAAGAACATACTATTTATATTTCTTAATATGCAAGTAGATAAAAAAAGTATGGTTAGATTTCCTTTCACAATCCCAATAGGAATATCAGTTCTGATAAACTTCTTTATAGAAAAAAATATAATACCTATATATAAAATCTTGGGGGTATAAAATGAGGGCAAAAAAAGGTCAGGCAATGATAGAATCAGTCTTTGTTATACCTGTAATAATAATTTTAATATTAGTAATACTACAATTTGGGCTAATAACCACTGCATTAATAGTTACAAAATATTCATCTTTCTGTGTTGCAAGGTATGGTTGCGTTTATTCTGCGAAAAACGACCCACAGGGAAAACATTTTGAAAGAAGATTTTTTATACAACCTTTTCCAATTTTTAGGTTTGGTTGGACTCTTGTAGAATGTGATACGGGAATAGGTTTTTTCCCTGCCCAATTTGATACTGCGAGAATCATAGCCGCCCTTCCTTTAACTGCTGTAAGTGTTGAAGGAAAAAATAGGATTTTTGCAGGTATACCTGATGAATTTAGATTCTGGTTAAGGAATCTTAGTTTTGCCCAGGAAATATATTCAGGAAATATCCATGAATTTGGGAAGGACTTTCTTAAAAGATATTCAAGAACATTAGAACTTGTTGAAGCAAGATTATATCTTGATTCACCTACTGAAAAGATACCTGTTGCTATAGGTGAGGTAACTTATCATTATAGACTTATTGTTCCTTTGGTTAATAGAATGCTTGGTTATTTACCAATCGTTCGGGATGACCCATTCACCAAAATAAATAAAGGTTTATACTATTTCCCACTAAAAGCGAAAACAGCACTTGTAATATATTATTCAAAGGAACTGGAGTATGAAAATGAATAGGAATAAAAAAGGTCAGGTTTTACCACTTTTTATAGTATTTTTAGCAACATTGGTTTTTGTTTTTATTTCGGTTTATAATATTGGTAAGATTGTATACACAAGAATGAAAGTTCAGAATGCTACAGACCTTGCTTCTGTTTCCACATCTTCTTGGCAGGCAAGAGGATTGAATCTTATAACTGCACTTAATCTAACTATAACAACAAGTTATGTAGGAACAATAATAGCCGCAGCATTCGGTGCATATCCAGGAACAGAGTTCCCACCAAAGTTTATAAGATTGCAATTACACACGCAAAGGTTTATACAAAAGGCGTTCAATAAATATCATCTTGGGACATTAACTAATGCACTGGTTGGTATTATGAATGGTGCAGATATTACATTTCCATATCCATTACCACCAAATTTATGTGTAAAAGAGATGAAATTATCAAATGACAGACTTTTTTCTCAGACACAAACTTCCCAAAAAGGTGGGAATGAAAGAACAATGTGGACAGAACATTCATCGCAATATGATGTTTCTTCAGAAAATCTTGGTGGAATAAGGTATGAAATGCCTAATATATCAATAGATTTTTATCTTGATTATAAGGAATCCCCAAAACATCGTAGTTGTAATAATAAGACGCCTCCCGGTATTACTTGGAATTTAATAAATTATCGTAATACTATAAGAAATTGGATGATTTCCAAATTAGGAGATGAAAGGTATGCTGATGCAATCTTAAGTAGAATAACACTTGGAGAATTCGTTGTTCCTGAAAGTGTATGGTCTTTTTCTAAAACAATAGTTGACCAAAAAGAAAAAGTTTTGATTTTTAGCAGCTCTTCATCTCCTGTTACAGAATTACCTATTCCTGGAAAGATAGATGTTTATGCAGCATATAGTTTAACCATAAAGAGTAATTGCCGGTATTATTTTTCATATGGGCATTGGTATATAAGTGACACAAGAACTTACTCTTATTCAACTAAAGACGCAACATATTGTCCACGAGTTAATTGCGTAATAGACCGAAATGGTAATCCAACATCTTCTTGTTGTAAAAGTCAGTGGTTAGATAGTATTAAAGTTAATGTAGATACAACATATAAAGTGCAAAGTAATGGTAAAATAGATACTATAGTAAATGTAGATACAACATATTTTAAAACCTGTCTATATGATGTATGTGCATGGCAATGTGATTCTCTCGGTTTCTATTATGATCTTTCTGTGGTATTTTCGTTTAGTTTATTTGTTGATGCAGCAATTGAACTTGTTTTTGGTATGATGAGAGATAAAAAGATGCTTGGGGAGTTTTATCCGATAGATTCAGTTGAATCTGTTGTAACATTTTCAGTAGAATTACCTAAAAAGTCAACATTCAATCAGATACTTCCACCATATTTAACAGTTGCAAAAAGTCGTATTTTCTATGAAGACCCTGAGAGTGAAGAGGTTCCAACATTCCTTTTTAAACCATCCTGGCGGGCAACTCTTATGCCAGTCGGTGAAGTAGATTTGAATAGGGTTATTCAGAGATATACAAGTATAGATATACATCAGGTAATAGATAATGTTAACCAGAAGATGAAACAAAAAGGATATGGACTATCTGAAGAACAAGAGGAAAAAGTGAATAACTATATTGATGCAATTTTAAACCTGAAAATAAGATATCATTAGGAGGAAATATGATAAAAAAGAGAAAGATTGATATTATATTTTTTATAATCTTTATAATAATATCCATAATTTCAGCGTTTTATTCTTTTAAACAAAAGTATATTATTGACTACGAACCATTACCTCCAGATAGCGTTTACAAAAAAGAGGTGACAAAATGAAGAAAGGACAAGGTGCAGTTGAAGGAATTGTAAGTATTATGATTATGTTAACAATATTATATGGAATAATACTGGTTTGTAATGCATGGATTACTAAAATGGATATGCTTTCAAATGCAAGAAATGGAACAATAATGTTATCAGGTGGAGGAAAATTTGAAGATGAGAATTACAATAAAGTTAATCAGAGGATTCAAAACTTACTTCCACCATTCGAAAGGAATTTTAATATTACAGAATATGGAATATTTAACGATATTACTCATTTTCTTTATCCAGATGAAGAAGTTAATTATTCGATTATTTTAACTATGAACCGTCTTTTTTCCGCAGTTTCAGGAATAAGTGGTTATATGGGAAGCTGCGAGATAGATGGAATACCTTACATAGGGATAAGGAAACTAAATGTTAAAGCAAACTCATATATGGTTGGGAATCCTTGGGCGTTCCAAAACTTTGTCGATTTTTTAAAAGATGCCTTTGAAATAGATGATAACGAAGGGAGATGGCGTGATAGATAGAAAAGTAATTTTATTATTTACTATAGCAATAACATTGTTTTCAACGGTATTTGATTATTTTGGTGATATAACAAATCCATTGGGTATACCTAAAGGGAATGAGTTTAAAAAAATATCGATAACAAAAGGTAAGTTTCAGAATATCCCGACTGTCTTAGGTATTTACAGAATAAATACTTCAATTGAAGATGCATTTAACTCTTATAAAAATGAACTAATAAGAAGACAAATGAAAATTGTTTCTGATTTTTATTCAGAAAAATTTTCCACAATAGTTGCAAAAGGAAATAATGAAGTTATTGGGGTAATACTTTTGGATTTTGAAGGTGAAAAAATATTGTATTCTCAAAAGATGAGTTGTTCTGAAAATGATATAAAGAGAATGTTCCAGGAAGGTAAATTTCTTGAAGAATTACCAATACCAGCAAGTTGTAAAAGTGTCTTTTACAATGAACAGACAGATGTTTATACAACAACAAAGATGGCAATTTATAAATCAGGTTCACCTGCTTCTTACATAATAAACTATTATAAATCTGAATTAAAATACGAAAAATGGAATATTGCAGATATGCCTTCATCTGATGGATACGGTATTTTAATCTCAAAAGGCAATAAAGAAGGTATTATCTTTACAAAAGAAAATGGTATAGAGACTGAAATAATTCTCCAATTAATTGAAAATGGGAAGTGAATAAAAGGGGGATTTTATGAGAAAGTGTTTATTGTTGGTCGTTTTAATTTTGATTTTAATAGAAATATCTTCCTGTAAAAAGGAACAATTTGAAGAAGAAAAGACAATAATTATATCTCCAGATGGAAACAAGATTGAATTTTCAGATGGTAGTTATGTAAATATTCCACCTAATACTATAAAATCAGGAACCGAGGTTGTAATAACTAAAAAAGATTTATCTGATTTAAAGATACCGGGAAATACAAATCAATCTTCTTCTATTTTCAGAATGAAATTTGATTTTGATGCTGTGGTGATGGACTCAAATAAAAAGAAAGGTTTATTGGATTCTATACCATCTGATACTATATCAATTATTACATCAATAGAAGATAGAGAAAATCTTTGCACAAGGTTCGCTGTAATAACTTCAAGTGATACATTTTTCTTTTATCAAAATGTCTTTGATACTTTAAATCTGAAAAAAATGTGTCTTTTTTCCCTTGGTTTATTAAAAAATATATATCTAAAAGATATCTCAGGTGATGTTATACTAGAATTTATGGTATTAAGTTTTGGAGATGACTATGGTTCTGATGAAAAAGGACTAATTGGAACACTATATAAGATAACATCTGTAGACACATCGGGATATATTGAGATTTCAAGTCCTGTCTCCCTTGGAGGTAAAATCCCTTTAATTCTTGTTCATGGATGGACATTAGAGTTTGACAACGAGTATGTATATATTATAGGTAGAAAGATATGTGTATATGCCAATTGGAGTTCTTTTATCGCATATTTTCTAAATAATAGTTCTTTGAATCAAAAATATATGCTTTTTGCATACAGGTATGATAGGGATGTTCCGATAGATGCCTCGGCAAATGCATTAAAAGAGTTGATAGATAATGTTTTCCCTAATGATTCTGTTGTTCTTATCGGGCATTCAATGGGTGGCTTAGTTTCAAGGGCATATATTGTGAATAAAGGTGGTTATTCAAAAGTAAAAAGGCTAATAACACTTGCAACACCACATCATGGGAGTCCTTTGGCTAATATAGCAATGGGAGATGAAAACTTGTTGTCTAGTGTTATACCACTTCCATTTCCTTGTCTTCCCAAACCTTCCACTTTTAATTTAAGATGGGATAATTATGAAGTACCTTTATCCTTCCCCATTATTAATGATTATTTATCTCAGTTAAATTCAAATGATACTTACAAATCAAGATATAAGATATTATATTCAGAGGGAATATATAATAATCATGGTCTTTCCTATTCAGCGGGAGATTTATTAATATGTTTTTTGCTTAATTATCCTTCAGATGGTGCAGTCCCGAGAAAAAGTGGAAATTGGGATGGTGCGGGTCCTTTTGATGGAGCCCCTGTAACATTTTCAGATTATGATCATACTCAGATGGTTCATGATAAACCCAATGGTATGCTTTTTACGACTATAAAAGATTATCTTTTAAGTATAACTGGTTCTACAAATAACCCACCCAATACCCCATCGACTCCAACAGGACCTACGAGTGGAAATGTTAATACATCATATAATTTTTCGTCATCAGCGACAGACCCGAATGGTGATAATGTAGCGATAATGTTTGATTGGGGCGATGGGACGACATCATCATGGAGTTCATATGTATCGAGTGGTTCACAGGTTACAATGTCTCATAGTTGGTCATCTCCTGGGACATATCAGGTTAAGGCAAAGGCAAAGGATATAAATGGACTTGAATCAGGATGGTCAAGTACATTAACAGTGAATATCACAAATGTTATTTTTGGAGAAGATTTTAATAATTACTCTCCGGGTTCAAGGCCTGATCCAACAAAATGGGTTATAGAAATTACTAATCCTTCAGATGCAATAGTTGTTTCAAATGGCTATAGTGGAAATGCGCTTAGACTTTATGATCCCACTGTTGATACTGCAGCAAACGCCGATTTTTCTTACGCTTCTTTGATAGCAAAGATTAATGGAAACCCTGACAGCATTGTTTTCTATGTCTATTCCCAGACAAATAACTATGATATTGGTTTCCGTTCAGTTGGTGACACAAACGATTTTGATTCAACAAGAAGTTGGTATTTGAATTTTTCGGGAGGAAAGCTGAAATATAAAGACTATATTGGAAGATCAGATTCCTTTATTACAGTTACTTCATTAAGTAATGGAACTTGGTATAAATTAAAATTAAAGTTTGACTGGATAAATAAAAATTATGATATTTATGTTAATAATGTATATAAAACAAATGCGCCGTTTGTTTCAAATAATCCCGGTGGTAACTATATACATATAATAGAATTCTGGGACAATGAGATATCAACTGATTATTTCTTAATTGATGAGATTTATTTATATGGTTCTGTTAAGGGAATACTTAATAGCAAACCTATTATTGTGAAAACTGGTTCTAAAAATATTTACAAAAAATAAAAAGGAGGATATATGAAACAGAGTCAGAGGCTCATTCTTGCATTTATACTTGCTATTATGAGTGTATTTATTGTAAGGTTTTACATAAATAGCAAATTGAAGGAAATAAAGAAAACAAGGATAACGGTTTTTGTGGCAAAAAGGGATATAGAAGCTGGAACAATTATTGATAGAAATATGGTTGAAGAAAAAGCAGTTGATTTACCTGCAGGTTTGGATTACATTGATAAAAGAAAGATAGGAGATATTGTAGGCAAGACAGCAGTTTCTTTTATCAGAAGCGGGACAATAATACCTGTTCATTCAATAGGTGGTTTTATTACTGTCCCAAGATTTTCTGATAAAATTTCCAGACCAAGTGATAATAATGTATGGCGTTCTATCACTCTTCCTGTTGATGAAGTTACAGGAAACGCTGGATTTATTCAACCGGGTGATAGAGTAGATATAATAATTACCGCACAAAGACCACAATCACTTGAAATTAAATCTTGGACATTATTAGAAAATGTAAAGGTCCTTGCAATTGGGAATATTCTTGAACCCACATATGGTTTCTTTGCAAACAGATATGGAACAATTACAATTGAGGTGACAAAAGAAGAAGCTGAAATAATTACATTTATAAGGGACGCTGCAAATGGAAGATTTACATTTGTATTAAGGAATCCTGAAGATATAAAAATAATAGGTAAATCATCCCAGGGAATAAAATTTACAGATCTCTGGATGGACGCAGAAAACCTTAGTTTAAAAAGAAGGAGGTAATAATGAAAAGAGTATTAATTTTATTGGTTTTTATCTGTATACTTCCTTTATTTTCACAGGTAACATTTGGTGGAACTGAACAGCAGCAACCCCAGACGCAAAAGCCAGTGACTGTTCCACAGAGAAAGTCAAGGGAGATAGATGAAGAATTAAGAAGGCTTTTAGATGAATATGTATCAGGCCTTATAGTAAGCACTATTGGTGAACATATTGTAGTAGTTAAGGGAACTATTAAGACAGAATCTTCAATGTTAAAAGTAAAAGAAATTTTGAAAGTATACGGAAGTCAGGTTATTGACCTTATAGATTATAAAGTTTCTCCCCAGCTTTTCAGAGTTGATGCTACAATAGTTATACTTGATAAAAGTAGTGGTGATGAATTTAAGGCAGACCTTTTTGGGATTGTTAAAGATGCAAGCATTGGTTTTGATGCAAATGCTCTAAATTGGGGTGTTCAATTGGATCTTTCTAAGATTTCTGACATTCTGAATTATTGGGTTATTTCAGGTAAAGCAGATATTAAATCTTATCCTTCTTTTCTTGTTGAAAATAAAGGAGAATGTAAATTTCAGATAGGTGGAGAAGTTCCATATCAATATTCAACAAAAGATGGGGTAGGTATAGAGTTTAAACCTTATGGTGTAATTATTAAGGTTTCACCTGAATTAAGATTAGATGGAAATGTTTCTGCCAATATTGAATTTGAAGTTAGTAAACCTGACTTTTCATCTCCACTACCAAGTGGCCAGGTGGGATATTTAAAGAAATATTATTCATCAAAGTTAACCATTAAGCCAAATAAATCTATTTGCATTGGAGGATTTGAATACGAGGGAATAGAGTCTAATGCAAGAAGTGGTTGTATTATACCTTTTCCTTTCTTCAAAAATATTAATGAGAAAAAAATTCTTTACTTGGTCTTATCTATAACTGTTCCAGCTACAGAAATTGACAATAAAGTATACGAAAAGAAAATGAAAGAATAATGAAGATAATAGTAATAAGTTCGGATAATAAACAAAAAGAGATAATTCTTAGAGAAATATGTAAAATAGGGAGAGATACAAGTAATGACATAATAATAAGCGAACCTATAGTGTCATCATTTCATGGAGAAATAAAGAATATGGATGGAAAGATATACTATGTGGATAAAAGTAGAAATGGAAGTATAGTTGATGGAAAAAGAATTAATAATACCGAAATTCAATTAAATGAAAATTCTGTTATTCAAATAGGTTCGTATAAGATTTTATTAGGAAAGGTGAAAGATGATGATAAAATAAACGAGTTATTGAGAAATATAAAGACAAAAATTATAGACATTCAAAATATAAAAAAAATAAACCTTGAATCGTTTGATGATGAGCAAAAGTCAAAATACGTTGATTCAATGATTAGAGAAATCATGGAAGAAATAAAATTACCTGCCGGAATAGATAGAAAGATAATTATAAAGAAATTAAAAGATGATTTGTTAGGTTTAGGCCCAATTGAAGATTACTTAAATGATGAAGAAGTAACAGAAATTATGGTTAATGGTCCTGATAAAATATATATTGAAAAAGATGGTAAGATTTACTTGACTGAAAGCAGATTCACCGATGTTGAAAGTTTAAAAAATGTTATAAATAAAATAGTTTCAACCATTGGAAGAAGAGTTGATGAATCCCAACCTTATGTTGATGCGAGACTTAAAGATGGTTCAAGGGTTAATGTAATAATCCCCCCAATATCACTGATAGGACCAGTTGTAACTATCCGAAAATTTCCTAAAAGAAGAATGACTGAAAAGGATTTATTGTCTCTTGGAGCACTATCAGAAAATATGATAAAATTTTTATCTATAGCGGTAAAATATAGAAAAAATATACTTGTTTCAGGTGGAACAGGCACAGGAAAAACAACATTCTTAAATGTTCTCTCAAGTTTTATCCCACCAGATGAAAGAATTATTACTATAGAAGATTCCGCTGAATTAAAATTATCTCAGCCCCATGTTATAAGACTTGAAGCAAGACCACCAAATATAGAAGGATTAGGAGAGGTAACGATAAGGGAGCTGGTAAAAAACTCACTTAGAATGAGACCTGACAGAATTATAGTTGGAGAGGTAAGAGGTGGAGAAGCACTTGATATGCTGCAAGCAATGAATACTGGTCATGATGGTTCTCTTTCTACAATCCATGCAAATTCTCCAAGAGATGCTTTGTCAAGACTTGCAACATTGGTTTTATTTGCAGGAACGGAACTTCCTGAGAGAGCAATAAAAGAGCAGATAGCATCGGCGATTGACATCATTATTCATTTATCAAGGTTCCCTGATGGTTCAAGAAAAGTCACAAACATTACAGAGATATGTGGATTAGAAGGGCAGACAATCCTAACACAAGATATATTTATTTTTAGACAAAAAGGGATTGATGAGAATAAAAGGGTTATTGGAAATTTTGAGGCAACAGGAATAGTCCCGAGATTTTTCGAAGAATTAAAGCAAAAACAAATTGAGGTCCCATATAATTTATTCCAGGGAGGTTGATAAAATGTATATAATAATTGAATTCATCATTTATGGTATTGTGTTTGGAACAGTTTTTTTATTTATAAAACTTATATTTGAACTTATTGATAAAGTTGTAAAAACACTTAATGAAAAAATGATTCAAGACCTTGATTCTCTTTTTATGGAAATTGATCCAAAGTTTATTTTTAAATGGACACTTATAGGTGCTGTAATAATTTTTCTCTTTTTTACTATAATTTTTAGAAATTATTTCTTAGGCCTTGTTCTTGGAGCATTTACATTTTTTTCACCAAAAATATTTTCAGAATTAGCGAAAAAAAGGAGGCTTAAGAAATTTGATGACCAGTTAGTTGATGCCCTTGCACTTTTTACAAGTTCATTGAAAGCAGGTGTAAGTCTAAATCGTGCACTTGAAACAGTAGTAAAAGAGATGTCCCCGCCAATCTCACAAGAATTTGGACTTGTTCTAAAAGCAGTTCAACTTGGAACCCCTTTTATAGAAGCACTTGAAAAACTTAAAAAAAGAATTCCCAGCGAAGATTTAAATATAGTTATTTCAGCAACTGCTTTATCTCAGGAAACAGGAGGAAGAATATCAGAAGTCTTTGAAAGAATTGAAAAGACAATGAGGGAGAGGAATCAGCTTATGAGAAAACTCGATGCATTGACAAGTTTGGGAAAATTTCAGGGAATTCTTACTGCAATAATGCCTTTCCTACTTGGTTTTGTAATTGCAATGTTAGCTCCTGATATAATGATGCCTTTTATAGAAGATCTTATAGGTAAAATTGTGATAACTTTTGGAATAATTTTAGAAATAATAGGTTTTTTCTTCATAAAAAAAATAACAACAATAGAAGTTTAAGGAGGAACGATGCTATTTATAATTTATATTCTTTTTTTTATATCAATATTTCTATTAACATATAATTTGATTCCAACAGAGGAGATAAAAACAAAAAGAAGGTATAAGATTATTTTATTTTCATTATACAGACCCTTAATTCCATTTATCAACATTTATACAAGTAAAATTAAAAATCCTATATATAGAGAGACAATAAAGCAGAAACTTATTTGGAGCGGTCTCGAAGATGAAATAACTTTCGAAGATTTTATCTCTATAAAAATACTGTTATTTTTAACAGCTCCAATATTATTATTATATTTTAAGCTACTTTTAAATCTTCATCTCGATATAAGTGTTTGGTTTTTAACATTTATTGTTTTTGGAACTCTACTTTTTTCATACCCAGATTTAATTATTAGTTCAAGAACTCAAATGAGAGAAAGAGAAATTGTCAAAAATTTTTCAAATTTTTTGGATCTTCTTGTGCTTGTCGTAGAAGCAGGTTTGGAATTCAATACTGCTTTAAAAAAGATATTGCCAAGGATTCCAGAAAATGCGTTGAAAAAGGAACTTGAAAGATTAATCTCACAGCTTTCTTTAGGGAAAACAAGGAAAGAAGCACTAAAAGAATTTGCAAGAAGAGTTAACTTGGAAGAAGCAATATCTTTTACAACCTCAATAATTCAAGCAGATGAATTGGGAGCAAGTTTAGGTGCAATATTAAGGTCTCTATCTGAAGAAATAAGATTAAAAAGATTTAATAGAGCAGAAAAACTTGCAAACGAAGCACCTGCTAAAATGACTATTCCACTTGTTTTATTTATTTTTCCTGCTACATTTATTATAATATTAGGGCCTGTATTTTTTATGCTTGTTAAATCAGGATTATTTTGATGAGAAAAGGTAAACTTTTTGTTGGAGAAAAGCAAATGGAGATAATAATTTTAAATGGATTTTTTGAGAAACTCTTAGGTCTTATTGGAAGAAATCCAGATAAAAGATTATATTATTTCCCAAATTGTTCATCAATTCATACCTTTTTTATGAGAGAAAATATTGATGTATATTTTCTTTCGAAAAGAAATGTAATAGTGAAAAAAATAAAAGAAGTTCCTCCTAAAAGGTTTATATTTGGAACATTAAACTCTGCGAATTGTATAGAATGTTTTTCAAATGAATTAATAGAAATTCCTATCCATGAAAAAGTAAAAATAATAGAGGAGGAAGAGAACTGTGGATAAATTTGTTCTTGAAATAACCAAAGGAAAAAGAAAAGGGGAAATAATTGAAATAAATAAAGACAATTTTAGTATTGGAAGGGCTGAAGATAATGATTTAGTTTTAACTGATGGAACAATATCAAGACATCAGTGCTTCATTGTTAAAATAGATGATAAATATGAGCTTGTTGACAAAAGTAAAAATGGGACTTATGTTAATGGAAAATTTATAAATAAAGAGAAAGTTCCTTTACACCCTAACGATATAATTGAAATAGGCATATTTGTATTAAGATTTAAGAAAATAAGTGAAGAGAGCAAGAATGAATTAAGAAAGGAAAATACAGCAGATGTAACAGCTGAAGAGAAAATATTTCTTATGGAACAAAAAGAAGAGATACCTAAAACTATGATTCTGGATGAAAAAGTTTTTAGAGAAGAAAAATATGAAAATGTTGCAGAAAAAATTAAAGTAAAAAAAGAAGATAAAAAAATAAATAAAAAATTAATTTTAAGCATACCTCTTATCATTTTTATATTTTTAATATTATCTGTATTGTTCTCACCGAATAAAAAAAGCCAGGAAAATAGTAAAGAAATAATATCAAAACAGGAGCAACAAAAAACCAACATAGATAATATTGACAATGTTATTATAGAAGTAAAAAAGATTTCTGTTTTAAAAGATGATATTGAATCTGGGCTCAATTATTTCTATGGATTTAGTCCTTCAAATAAAAATTATCTTTATAGGGCGTATAAAAAATTTTCAAGTATTGAATCAGTTTCTAAAAATATCAATATTTCAGATGTGGATAGAGAAAACATATATAATGTTAGAAAGTTCATTGAAGATTCACTTGATAAATTTTTAAAAAAATTTTTTGACGAAATTAACAGAAATATAGTATTAGGTGATAATCAAATGGCTAACGATTTAATAAATGAAGTAATTTTATACATTGATAATGATTTAAATAGTAAATACTATAAAGAAATATTAAAGCTAAAAGAAGGATTATAAAGATGATTATTCTGAAAATATATAAAGGAAATAATAAAATAAAAGAATTATCAACAGAATTAGACACAATAACAATTGGAAACGGTAATAAAAATACCATAGTAATAAAGGAAGAAAATATTTCTGATATCCATTGCTCAATAATCAAGGGTAAAAATGGCTATTATATTCGTGCTGAAAAAGGATCAGTATTACTTAATGGAATGAGAGTAGAAGAAGCAAATATATCAAACGAAGATATTATAAATATTGGCGGATTAACAATACAGATTCAGTATGTAGAAAAAGAAAAGATAATAGGATATCTTTATATTATTGATGGGAATAAAAAAGGTGAAAAATTTATATTATTTGATACTGCAAATATTGGAAGAAGCCCATCATCCGATATTTTCATAGATGACCCATCTGTTTCAAAATTTCATGCAAGAATAGTCGTAAAAGGTAAAAATGTATATGTTGAAGATTTAGGGAGCAGAAACGGAACATTTGTTAATAATATAAATGTGCATAAAGAAACTTTATTGAATGATAAAGACATAATCCAATTTGGAGACGTGAAAATGATTTTTTTGGTTAAGGACATTTCTCCACAAAAGATCTTTATGCCCCAAAAAATAAAAAGATTCTCTTTGGTAATAATATTTTTGATCTTTTTATTATCAGTTCTTCTTTATAAAAGTGAAAAAAGTAAAGAAATTATATCTAATTACAATAATTTAATAAAACAGGCAGAAGAATATGAAAACAATAAGGAATATTTACTTGCTATAGATTTTTATAAAAATTCATTGAAAATAAAGTATGAAAAAAATATCGAGGATAAAATTGTTGAGCTTGAAAAAAAATATAAGGAAGAGAATATTTTAAAATATATAGAAGTAACTTTAAAAGATGGATATATAATAACGGCAGAATCTTTAATAAATAGCGTAAAAGATACGTTTTTCTATAATAAGGAAAGATTAAATGAATACGAAAAAATGCTTATTGAAAAAAAATACAGGAGTTTGTTGTTTGATTCACTCAATAAAATTTTCAACAAACAATCTAGTAGTTATATGAAAGATTTTCTTGTTATACTTGATACTTTGTTAAAATTTTCTCTTTATAACGACGAAATTAAACATCTCTTTGATAAGTCAATAGAATTTGGAGATCATTTATTATTAAATGAAAAAAAATTAAAGGTAGCAGAGAATTTTTATAAAGAAATAAAAAACCGATTTTCTAACATTGTTGATACCAGGATAATTGACGAAAGGCTAAAATTAACTGAAATTCCAAAAGTTGTATTATTAGGATTTGAAGCCCAAAAACAAGATAAAACACCCCCACAAACTAAAAAGGAAAAAAGTAAAGAAGAAACAGAAATTAGAAAACAGGAAAAAGGTAATATACCGGAACAAGTAAATAATATAGTCCAAGAATATTTAAAAAAAGGTGATGCAAAGTTTGAAGAGGGAAAAGAATACGAAGAAAATTATTATAATTCAGAAGCTGCAAAGGATAAATATAAAGAAGCACTTAATAACTATGAGACTGCTTTAAAGATGCTTACTAATTATAAAGATGCATCAATTTATAATGAAATTCTTGAAAAAATAAAAAAAGTATCAAAAAAATTGGAGGGATTATGAAAATACAAAAAAAATTTTCAAAGTTAGGACAAACAATGATAGAGTACATATTAATAGTTGCACTCGTAGCAGTTGCGAGTATAACTATCTGGAAGTTCTTTGGTGATACTATAAAGGAAAAAATAACTAATATAGCAGAGATTATTTTTAATGCTGGAAAAGATAATTCACAACCAACATCAGGTTCTTCATCTCCACAAGATAATAATAGAAATAACACTTCTGGAGATGGCGGGAATAGAAGGAGTGGTGGCAGATTTGGGAAATAAAAACATAGGAGGTAAATATGATATTCCTAATTTTTATGGTAAGTCAATTTAATAAGGATTTTTTAAGTTCTCCTTTTGGAAATGTAAGTTTCTCAGCAAATTATTATACTCCACAGAATATATCAGCATTGGAAAATGCAGTGATAGTTATAAAAAATTTTTATTTTTGTAATTCTAATGATAAATATGCTTTTGGCTCAATAGGCGCAAAAAAATTTATTGTGGAAGAAAAAGAAATATATTTAGGTTATGCTTTTTACAATTATTCTGATACATTTATCGACGTTCCTAATAGTATTTATGATACCTCATATTATTTTAATAATTTTGTCATTGTTAATTTTTCTTTTCCTGTTAATAAGAATACTTATATTGGCATAAATATAAAAGATTATATTAATAAAATGAAATATGCGATTGAAAGAGATACAACTCGAGAAATCAAGACCAATATAAAGAGTATTTCTACTTCTGGATTTGATATTGGTTTTTCAACTACTTTTAAGAATTATAAGATATGGTATTCCATTTTATTTAACAAAAATACAGGGTTTACTTTAGGAGGTTATATACTTTTATTGAATAGAAATTTAAAATTTCCGATTATTGAATTAAATGTATTTGACATTGAAAATATAGA
>CBFGJG010000031.1:0-3332 GCA_965649055.1 Caldifarciminota bacterium | reverse complement strand
TTTAGGTGTAAATTATACTTTTAATATTTCAGGAGAATACTTCATAAGAAACAATTTAGGTTTGAAATTATCTGGTGGTATATTAAGATACAGAATGGGAGAAAAGTATTATAGTCCATCTTTTTGTGTAATATGGGAATATAATCTAAACAAATATAAAATATTAACAGAATTAATAGGAGGAAGTGTCTTCAGAAGTAAATATGAATTAGATAATTATATTTTAGGTTTAAACTTAGGTTTGAAATTAAAATAGGGTTATGCAGAACAATGTTTTATCGTTTGTTATTGGGATATTGAGTATTATTGTTGCTGTCGTTACATTATTATTTATGCTCCTTATTTCTTTTGGGTTTTTTGAATATACAAGATGGAGGAAAATTCGCGAAGAAGTGAAAAAATATCTAAAAGAAGTGAAAGAAATAGTAGAGAAAGTTAAACAGATAGAAGAAGAGGTAAAACCCGTTGCTGCAAGAATTAGGAGTATAAAAAAAGAAATAGAAGATACTCATGCAACAATTGGTATTTATATAAAAAATTTTAATAATGTAGTCCCACAAGATATAAGACAAAAAATTGTGGAATATAGTAAGAAACTTGAATATCTTGAGGACTTTGGAATCCCATTAGAGGCAGAAAATTATTTAGGAATAGCTTTTAAATTTTATCAAGATGGCAATATGGAACTTGCTTTAAAAAATATTGAAAAGGCAATTGAATTAGAACCAGAGAGAGCAGAATATTGGTTAAACAAGGCTTTATTTCTTGAAAAACTAAAAAGATATGAAGATGCTTTTAACGCCTTGGATAAAGCAGTAAGTTTGGACAAAAAGATAGCGCCTTTTGCATTATCTAACAAAGGCTTAATTTTTCAGAGATTAGGAAATTTTGATAAGGCAATTAGATGTTTTGATGAAGCACTAAGATTAAATCCTGATCATGCTATAATCTGGACAAATAAAGGTGTTTTATTAACAGAACTCGGGCATTATGAAGAAGCATTAAAAACAATTAATAAAGCGATAGAATTACAACCAGAATATTTTTATCATTGGTATTGTCGAGCATCCATATATGCCAGAATGAATAAAAAAGATGATACACTAAGAGATATAACACAGGTAATAAAATTATATGAAGGTTATAAAGAATATATTAAGAAAGATGAAAATTTCAAATTCCTTTGGGAAGATGAAGATTTTAAAAATATATTAGATTCTGTATCAGTTAATAAAACAAAATAAAAAGGAGGTTTTTATGAAAAAGTTATTTTTTCTTTTAATCTTATTATCTTTTTTAAGCTGTGAAACGACAAATGTTGAAAGACCAACTAATTTTAAGATTACTGAAGTTTTAAATGGTTTAGACCTAAAATTTACTTGGAATTCGTCAAAATCTTCGGGTATTAATAGGTATAGGATTTACTTAAGAAATAGTTTGTTGGATTCACTCGTTTGGGAAGGTAAAGATACCTTTGCAAAAATTGAAAATCCACCACTTGGTAAATTCTATGCCTTAGAATACAGGGAATTCACTGAATCAAATCCATCTGAATCGATTGATACGAGACCCTTTTTTAATGAAACAAATATTATCTGGGCAGGTAATGGTATCTTGAATGATACAAGTAAGATATTAGGATTATATTGGGATTCTGTTGGGGTTCTTTGTTATTTTATTAAAGATAAAGATAGTATAATTAAAATTAATATTGATTTATATTTTAATAGAAATGATACAACTTTTACTTCTCCTCATAGTTTAGGTTTAGCCAATTTGACAAATAGAACTTATTTTAATGATACAACAGAATTTGATAGTATTGAAGTAGCACCAAAAATGGGAGATAATAATTCAACAAAAACCAGTAAACTAACACCTAAATACAAATTTTTTGTATTTATTCAAGATGAGAGTACATATATACTATCAAGAATTGATACATTAGCAATATCACAAGATAGTATTTCAATAAAAATTTCTTACAAATTTCAAAAAATAAAAGGATACAGAAGAATGAAATAAAAATAAGGAGGAAATATGCAAAATATAAGAAATATATATAAATTTTGTTTAGTTTTTGTAATAATATTGTGTACATTTAAAGGTTAATGAAAATTCGAATTTATATGTTCCATTAAAATTAAATTTAACTGTTGGAGAAACATACCGTTATAAGATAGATTATTTTCAGAAATGTTGGTTTTCTTGGTTAAAAGAATGGGTACATATTGATTGTTGTATAAAATGTAATGTTATTTTAAACATTGTCAATTTTCAGGATAACATTTATGAAATCTCGATTAAGATAGAAAATATTGATGCATATATTAAAGATGATAAAGGATATAATTTTTTAAAAGATCCAAAGATTCTAGAAAATAAAGAAATTGAGATCAAATTGAAATCCAATGGTGAAGTTTTAAATAATCAAAAGCTTAATTTGAGTGAAGGACTTATTGAATTAGATTTTCTTAATCTATTTTTCTTTTATGTTAATGGTAAAGATCTTTTTAAAAGTATGGAGTGGGAAAATCAATTGGAAAATATTTTTTATAGATTTAGACTAATTGACATAAAATCAGAAAATGGCGAAGGTTTTATTGGGGCAGAAGGTTTTGCTGATTCAGCAAAAACCAGATTTGATATTAATTATAACGGCAAAGTTATAGCTATATATCTACCCGGAAAAGAGATTTCAAAGATTAAATTTTCTTTAAAAAATGGTATGCCTATAAAAATAGAAAAACATATTTTTTTCGAAGAAAAAAATGGAAATTCTTTTATTGATAGAAAAATCGTTATAACGATGAAGAAATAGAGAACCAAAGCTTTCAAAAAAAGAACATCTTATTGTTTAAATAGTTAATTATAATATATGAATATTTTACATTTTATAACTACATTATATAAAATTGCACTGAAAATTATATCACAACTATAAAACTTAACGATAAAGTTTAAATCTGTAACTTTAATATATTCAGAGTAAAAAAATTAAAAATTTTATAAATTCGGGAAGAGCAGGGACATGATGGTACAATTTATTATAGTAATTATTTAAATTTTGTATATTAAAATTATCATAAAGTTCGTCTATAATCAGTGGTGGAAGTAATGCTATTTCTTCTTTAAGATTATATTCTTTTAATATATCAACAGGTGTTTTATATTCTTTGTATGAATTATTCCTCATAAAATTAAAATACAGATGGTATGTCGTTGCTTTATTTATGAAATCTTCTTTTGAATTTATATCCTCCCTTGAATAAAATTCATCTTAATACCATTTTCTTTTAAATGAGTTAATAATATCTTCAACGCTATTATCG
>CBFGJG010000030.1:0-25503 GCA_965649055.1 Caldifarciminota bacterium | reverse complement strand
GATACATATGAACTCCATGATGATGTCGTCCCATCTCCCCAATCAAACATTATCGCTACATTGTCCCCATTAGGATCTGTTGCTGACGTAGAAAAATCATATGATGTATTCACATATCCACTCGTAGGTCCTGTTGGAGTCGATGGTGTATTGGGTGGGTTATTTGTAGAACCAGTTATACTTAAAAGATAATCTTTTATAGTCGTAAAAAGCATACCATTGGGCTTATCATGAACCATCTGAGAATGATCATAATCTAAAAATGTTATAGCATCACCATCAAAATTACCTTGGTGACCTTCCCAAGAACCACTTACAAAAGGAACAACACCATCAGAACTATAATTAAAAACTACTTTTAAATAATTTTTACCTAAAATATATCCTAAATTATGTTCATCATTAGAAGTAATATAACCTAAAAACAATTTATATTTTGATGTGTAATTGTCATATGAATTCATTAATGAAAGATAAAAATTATTTGGAATTGAAATAACAAAATCAAAATTATCCCATCTTAAATCAAATGAGGAAGGTTTTAAAAGTAAAGGATAAATGTTAAACACCCAAAAACAATCTACTGCTATATTTGCAAAAGGACTTCCATGATGAGGTGTTGCAAGTGTTATAAGTCTTTTTACCTTTGAATAACCACCTCTACTCACAATATATGCCCTTGAAACTAAGCCACCCATTGAATGTGCTATAATAACGATGGAATCATTAGGGAAAACCTGATTTACCAAATCTTTCAAGGCTTCTGCTGAAATGTCTATTGGAACATCTCTGTTGTATCTATATGCAAAAAGCATATATTTCTGATTTAAATCATTACTATTTAGAAAATGTTCAATAAAATTATTCCAATTATCATATATGCATTTTTTTCTTGCAACTATATATTCAAAATTACTATAAAATGTCCAGCCATGAACAAGTATAAGTGGTATCTTACCATTAAGCGAAACAGGTGTTGAAATCTCTATATATCCTGATGTATCAACGGAAGTTATCCTATATAAAGTTCCAATAGTTCCTTTGTCATTACTTCCATAGTCATCTTTAAAACTTAATACTGTAAATTCAAATCTCACATCGCCTGAGATATCTTTTAGATATATGTTTTTTAATAAACCCAAAGAGAAGGAACACATCTTTTTTAGGTTCACTGTATCAAAAACATTTTGATAAAAGAAAAATGTATCATTTGAAGTTATTACAACAAGCCTTGTGCAAAGATTCTCTTTATCTTCTATTGATGTAATAATTGATATAGTATCAGATGGTATAGAATCCAATAAACCTTTCTTTTTAATTGAGTCCATCACCACAGCATCAAAATCAAATTTCATTGTAAAAATAGAAGAAGATTGAACTGTATTTCCCGGTATCTTTAAATCAGATAAATCTTTTTTAGTTATCACAACCTCAGTTCCCGATTTTATTGTATTGGGCGGAATATTTATATAACTACCATCTGAAAATTCAACATTGTTTCCATTAGGAGATATAATTATTGTCTTTTCTTCTTCAAATTGTTCCTTTTTACAGGAAGATATTTCTATTAAAATCAAAATTAAAACGACCAACAATAAACACTTTTTCATAAAATCCTCCTTTTTTATTTTTGTTTACATATAAAAAAATTTTATTCCTGAATTTAAAAGATTTTTAATTAATTGATTTTTAAAACACTAAAGATTTTATGATTACTGATTCCCGAATTCTCTTTGCAACATAATGTTGCTTTGCAACATTTTATTCCTGCTCATTTTCCCCTTCAAAATTTATCCCGTATTTTTTCATCTTCCTGAACAATGTTGACCTATGGATTCCAAGAATCTTTGATGCCTTATCTATCTTCCATCTTGACTTCTCAAGTGCCTCTATTATCTCTTCTTTCTCGCATTTTACACTTCTATTCAATGTATTATTTTCTGAGATAAAAATATCCATAAGGGCATCTTTAGTTATCTCCGTATCCTCTATAATTATTGCTGCCTTCTCCATTATGTGTTTTAACTCCCTAACATTTCCCTTCCATTCAAGTGTCTTAAGATATTCCATCCCGTCCTTCCTTATATGTTTGAATTCTGTATTAACTTCAACACAAGCCATATCAAGAAAATATTGTGCAAGAACAGGTATATCTTCCTTCCTTTCCCTTAATGCCGGTATATGTATATAAAACACATTCAGCCTGTAATAAAGGTCTTCCCTGAACTTCTTATCTTTTATAAGTCTATCTAAATCCTGATTCGTTGCTGATATTATCCTTGTATTCACACCTATCGGTGTTGTCCCGCCTATATGAAATATCTCCTTCTCTTCTATCGCTGATAAAATCTTCGCCTGTGCATTCAAAGGCATATCACCTATCTCATCAAGAAATAATGTGCCATTATTCGCTAATTCAAAATATCCCTTCTTCGTATTATATGCTCCTGTAAATGCCCCCTTCTCATATCCAAACAACTCACTCTCTATCAATGTATCAGGTATTGCTGAACAATTAACCTTAACAAAATTTCCTTTTGACCTCTCACTCAAATAATGTATGTTCCTCGCAACAAGTTCCTTCCCTGTCCCCGTTTCCCCTGTTATTAAAACATTATAATCATTCTTAGCACATTTCTTTATCAATTCTTTTATTCGCATTATTTCATCAGATACCCCAATTATCTTAAACCTCTCAAGTGCTTCTTTCTTTAAACTATCCCTCTCTTCTTCTATCCTCTTCCTATTTAACACATTCTTTATTGTTATTATTATCCTATCCTTCTCAAATGGCTTCTCTATGAAATCTTCTGCACCATATTTCATTGCCTCGACTACCATAGGTATATTACCATATGCTGATATCATAATAACAGGGATTCCTTTATCCCTTATCTTCTTTAATAAACTTATTCCATCCATATCAGGTAATCTTAAATCAAGAATTAATAAATCAAAATCTTCTTTTTTTAACCTCTCTATCCCATCACTACCATTAAGTGCATACTCTACATTAAACTTCTCAACTTCTAATATATCCTTTAATAACCTGCACATCTTCTCTTCATCATCTATTATTAAAATCTTCTCTTTCCTCACCATTTAAACCTCAACTCGTAGGTAAAATTACCCTGACTATCGTCCCTACACCTACCTTACTCTCAAATTCTATCTCTCCCTTATGCTCATCTATTATCCTCTTCGTTATTATAAGACCTATCCCAGTTCCATCTTCCCTATTTGTCCTGAAAGTCCTGAATAATTCCTTTAGCTCCTCTTTATCCATACCTATACCCGTATCCTGTATCATAACCTCTATAAACCCTTTTACCTTATTATCAATTATCTTCTCAATATATCCTGTCTCTATACTCAATTTACCTTTCCCTTTCATTGACTTTATTGCATTATCTATTATGTTCGAAAATGCTATAATCAACTGATACTTATCACAATAAATCTTTGGCAGATTGTCTTTATATTTTCTATCTATCTTTAAATCCTTTGAGATTGTCTTATTAAATGTTTTTAAAGTTGTTTCTAATATCTCATTTATATCCTCTTCCTCCCTTATTGGTTTATCTATTGAAAGAACCTTCATAAACTTATCAGTTACATCTTTTAATCTCTCTATCTCTTCAAAAGATGATTCTACATATTCTCTTATCTTCTTTTCATCTTTACATTTACATACTTCTCCTATCCTCTGCAATGTGAGTGATAATATAGATAATGGGTTCTTTATCTCATGTGCAAGCCTCTGTGCTATTCCTGACCATAAAAGAACTGAACCTGAATAATACCTGTCTGTTATATCTGTTATAGTGAATATCTTCTCACCTTTAAGATTTATCATAGTTATAAGTAATCTCTTACCTTCTATCTCCAATTCTTTCTTTTCTTCTTTTATTAACAATAATATCTTCCTTAATTCTTCTTCATCAAAACCCTTTATCTTTTTATTCTTATACACTATCTTACCAAACCTGTTAATTATAACCACACCATCTGGTGATGAATCAAGTATCATCCGAACCCTTCTTATCCTTATACCAAAATTTATTATAAGATAGATTGCTAAAAAGAAAATAATCATTAAAAAAACATAAGAAGTTATATTAACTATATTAAATAAAGATAACTCCTCTTTGAGAAAAAAAATGGAAGTACCATAAATATAATTATTAATAAAAACACCTTTCTCTTTACCTTTTTTCAAAAATAATAAATTAACAATCTTCTTATCCACTTCCTTACTCTCGCATATCGTTTTCAGGTCTTCATCAAGAATGATTAATCTATTATCAAAACCAAATGCGATAACCTCTATCCTACCATCACAATCAAGGTCTTCTGCACCATTAACTTCTATAGTAGTATTAAACTTCCTCGATTTTATTAAATTCAAGTCTTCATCAAAAACCCTTATTATACCATCTTTATTCCCTGTTATTATCTCCTTCCTGTTATCCCTATCTATGTCTTCAACAACTAATCCAAAGTGTTTATCACCTGTATAAATATATTTCTCTATCTCATTCTTTAATGGGTCAAGAATGAATAAAGTATTTGGTTCCTTTGTCTCATCAAGCCCTTCTGTTTCACACACAACTATCTTTTTCAAACCATTCTTTTCAATTATACCTAAAAGAACATCTGTTGAGTAATCACCTACCCTCCTTGAAAGAATTATATTACCTTTATTGTCCAAGATATAAAGATATGAACTGAAATCATCAATCCCATCCACAACTGCACCATTACAAGGTGCAAATGTCCCGAATAATATCTCTTTTTCTCCATCATTATTAATATCATCAACAAATATATGTACTGGACAACCACTAACCCATCTGTGGAATAACTCTCTTTCATTCTTTATATCAAAAACAAATATCCCTCTTGGATAAAGATCAAAACCACTATTTATACCTATTATTAGGTCTTTATACCCATCATTGTTTATATCACTTTTTACAATGCTACTGATATAAACCCATCCATCAAATCCCTTTGACACTTTACTTATATCTTTTCCGACTATTATCTTGTGCTCTTTTATCTTATCTCCTGCTAAAATCTCAATGAATAACGAATCGCCTTTCCTTGCAAGGAAAATAAGGTCAAGTGGTGGTAAGCCGTCTATATCAAAACTACCAAGCAAAATTAATCTGTCAATATCCGATGGAAAATTAACCTGACGGATAAAAACACCATAAATGTCTTTAATATGACATCTATTATCATAACATTCAAAAATACGGGCTTCGTTGGATTCATCATAAAAATCAATATTAACTTCAATAGATTTAGTATAAAAAGTTTTTATAAGTGTCTTCCTTGTATGAATATTGAAAAAACATACAAAGAAAAAAATCACCATACTTTTTTATAAAAAATTTTTTTATATTTGTCAATAAAAATTTTTTAGGTTCAGTCATAAACTTTCAACTTTATAAATTTTTCCCCGAATATTTTTATTCATAATTCTAATATTCGCTAATAACCATTAGGCATCTTATATATATAAGCTAAATACATCCCAAGCAACAAACCAGCAGTATATGCAATATAACCCATGATATATGATTTTGCAAATTCCTTGTCATCTCCTCTTAACACAGGAATAATAGAGATAAAAGCTGGAAGATCACATCCAAGGAAGATACAGGCATAACATCCAAGTGAAAGTGAATCAGCGTTAGAAAAATTATCATTCTTAATATAAATCTCTATTTCATTCGGTGAAGAACCTATAATTTGGGAAAGATTAATAGAAAATTTTTCCTTACAAGGTTCATCATTGGAAAATATTCTTAATGGTATAAGAAATAACAATAAAAATAAGAAACAAAAACCATTTTTCATATTCCCCCCTTTACTAACGAAAAAACTCGACGAATTCTGTTATAGCCCAACCTGCAAGACAGCCTGTTAAAAAACACGCTCCTATCATCCATATCGGACTGTCATCGTCAATGAAAATGGAAGATACTGCTTCAGACTCTGCACCTAAAAGGTCAAATACGGAAACATAACAATAATTATTACTTATTTTTGATGAAAGGTAAGGGGTAGAAGATACAAATAATGGTAAAAATAAAAGTAAAAAATATCTCATCTAACCTCCTTTTTTATTTTAATCAAGTTAAGTAAACGATCTAACATATCTTTTATTATATTTAATAGGTGGAACATTTTTGTCAAGTTTCTTTGAAAAATATGGTGGTCAATAAACTTTCAACTTTTGTACTGAAAACCTTGGATTCCAGAGATTCTTTGCATCTTGAAATGACAAAAACATCTAAAGGCAGGATATGCCTTATTCTTCCAGATTTCAAAGCCTGATAACTAAAATCTTCTTCTTGAACTATGAAGTATCAAATGCCTCAATGATTCTGTATTCCTTGCACAGAGCCATTTTTTGTCAAAATTGTATGAATGACAAACCTGCGCAATTGCAGCAAGTGTTTTAAGATAGAAATTCCTTTCATCAGGGCTTGCAACAATTGCAAATATTATATTTATATCTTTGTATTCATCAGAAAATTGAACCCCTTTCTTAGCCCTGATTATTAAAATCTTTAAAACTTTCCTACCTTCAATTATTATATGTGGAATAGCAAGATAATCGTTTATAACTGTGCTACCTTCCTTCTCTCTATTCAAAAATTCCTCCAATATCTTTTCTTTTTTCATACCAAGTTCGTTTGCAAACTCCTCTGATATTATTTCCATTATCCTATTTAAATCTATCTTTTCATCTATATCCAGAATCTTGCAATTTTCTATCATTTCATCAAATCTGTCCTTTACAATCTCATCTCTTTCAAAGACAATCTCACTTAATTCCTTCTCAATAACATCACACATCGAATCTTTTTTTGTAATATTCTCAACTATTTTTAATAATGCATATTCAACATTTTTTTTCTCACTCTTAATAAGCAATGCAAGAAGGAAGAAAAGAATAAGAATAACTGATGCAAGAGCAATAGGAAGAGGCTCCATCTCAATTAGAATAAATATCAGGAATATCACACCAATAATCTGAATATAAGGATATAATGGAGAATTAAATGTGGGTTTGTAACTCTGAATCTTTGATTCCCTGAAAACAATAACTGCAAGGTTAACAAAAATATGTTGAATCACAAGAAAAATTGATGCTACTTCTACAAGGATTTCTATCTTTAAAAATAAAAAAGCAATCATAATAAGAGAAACAACAATCAATGAAAAATGTGGTGTCATAAATCTTTTATTTATTCTTGATATAAATGGTGGAAGAAGCCTGAATTCACTCAATGGAATCAATGTCCTTGCAGCACTCATCATACCTGCATTTGCAGTTGAGACGAAAGCAAAAATCGCTCCAATATTCATAATAATTCTTCCCCAAATTCCAATAATCTTATAAGCTCCATCTGCAAGTGGTGTAAGGCTTGAAGATAGTTTTTCTTCACCAAGGATTCCTATGGTAGTAAAAACTGATATTGTATAAAGTATAAGAATAACAAAATAAGAACTGAACATACCTATTGGAAGGTATTTCCCGGGTCTTTTTGTCTCACCTGCAACAGTAGAAATCTTTAAAAGTCCTGCATAGGATATAAAAACAAAACCAGCTGTTGAAAAAACAGATATTATATCTTTTTTAAAAAATGGTCTGAAATGTGAAAGATTTATTTCTTTGAATGACAGAGCAGGATAGCAAAACATTATCAATATAAGGAAAATAACAAGAATATTTTGTAGAAGTGTAGCCTTTTTTAAACCTAAAAGGTTGAAATAAAACAGAATAACGCAAAGGACTGATGCAATAAACCATATTGGCAATCTTAATATATTTTGAATTAATATTGAAAGACCTATCAGTGAAAAAGCAGCTTTTGTAATTAAAGAAAAACACGCAATAAGGCCTGCAACAAAACCAACATCAGGCCCAAGACCTTTTAGAAGTATGTAAGTTTCCGAACCTGTTCTTGGCATAGCTGTTATAAGTTCTGCCATACTTAACATACCCGGTAATGCAAAAAGAGAAGCGATAATGTAAGACAGAACAACAGAAGGACCTGTTTTAGCATATGCAATACCAGGGAGTATGAATATCCCTGAACTTATCATAGCACCTGTTGCGATTGAGAATATGTCTATTAGATTTAGTTTCCTTTTTTCCATTCTCTCCTCAAAAGGATGTTAAAATATTATAATTTTTTGTCAAATGAAAATTTTGTATTATATTACTTTAATTAAAAAGAATTACAGGTTTTAACAGGAATAGTTTATCTCTTTCTTAAAAAATTGATTAATATTATTCCACCAATAATCGGCCCTAAATATGCTGTAAAAAATCTCCATAAAAGTGTGTATATCCCAAGATAATGTCTTGGAATAGTCTTAAAGAATAATGCAAGGAAACCAGCCTCTGCAATACCACTACCACCGGGTGCTGGTGAAAAAAGAATACTGAATCTTAATACTATCTGATACATCATTATCTTTAGGGTAGAAACATCTGAATGCAATCCGTGAATTAAGAATACAGGAATGAAGAGATAGGAAAGATAGGAAAGGTTTGCAAAGAAAAAAGAAATTAAAAATAAAACCGGGTTTTTTCTGAAATACCCAAGAAAAGTTTCCCTGAACTTCAATATCTGCTCTGAAAATTTTCTCCATTTAATTATCCTTGTTATCATTTCAGGCTTAATAAGAAAGAATACTAACAAGCATATTCCTGAAACAATTATAGCTGATATTATTTTGAATGCGTGTTTAAAAAAAATATTTTCAAATATAGAACTCGTGTAAATGAAGACAACAGGTATAACGAAAATGTATATTACTGTATAAATTGCGCTCTTTATTGCAAAAACAGATAGGCCTTCGCTTATCTCATAATTTTTCTTTGTTAGATAATACAATTGAAAAGGTAATCCAAGAAAACCAAAAGGTGTAATAGCTGTAAGAAACTGCCCCATAGTTATGAATGAAAAACAATCAATAACTTTTAATTTCTTGATACCTGTAGATATAAAAAATATTGTCAGGGCATCAAAAGAGATGAACAATATCCATACTAACAATGTATTAAGAAAATAAATTTTTTTAAAGTATTTGAAGAAACCTTTTGTTTCTTCTTCATATGTGAATATAAACGCACTTACGAAAACTATAAGTGTAATCACAACAGATATTATTAATCCTATTCTTATCTTCTTTATTAATTCTTCTCTGTCAATTTGAGCCATTTTAGATATTCACTTATAAAATCGTCAATATCACCATCAAGGACTGCCTCTGCATTTGATGTCTCAAATTCAGTTCTATGGTCTTTTACAAGCTTATATGGATGTAAAACATAGGACCTTATCTGATTCCCCCATGATATATCTGTTTTTTTATCCTCAAGTTTCCTTTTTTCTTCTTCCTGTTTTTCTTTTTCAAGTGCATAAAGTTTTGCTTTGAGCAACAGCATAGCAATTTTTCTATTTTGGAATTGCGACCTTTCACTCCTTGCTGTAACTGTTATTCCAGTGGGTATATGTATAAGTCTTACTGCTGTATTAACTTTATTAACATTCTGACCACCAGGTCCTGACGCCCTGAAAGTTTCCATCTGAATCTCATCTTCCTTTATATCAATCTGAACATCATCTTCTATCAATGGATATACAAATACTGATACAAATGATGTATGCCTTCTCTTGTTTGCATCAAAAGGTGAAATCCTGACAAGCCTGTGAACACCTGTTTCTGATTTTAAAAGTCCATAGGCGTATTCTGCCCTTATCTCTATTGATGCATCTTTTATCCCAGCCTCTTCGCCTGCCTGATAATCTATAATTTCATATTTAAATCCTTTCCTTTCTATGAATCTCGTATACATCCTCAAAAGCATCTGTGCCCAATCACAGGATTCAGTTCCACCTGCACCCGGATGGATTGTTAATATTGCACCCCTTATATCATCTTTGTCTGAAAGTAATATTCTTTCTTCAAGTTCATTTAATTTCCTCTTTATCCTTGTAATTTCTTTGTTTATCTCTTCTTCAGATTCGCCTATCTCAATAAATTCCTCCAAAATATTCACTTCATTTAATATACTTTGATATTCATCTATTTTTAAATTTATCTCTTTTAACTCCCTGTTAATTTCCTTTGCCTTTTCCAAATCCTTCCAGAAATCCTCGTTTTGCATTATCTTTTCAATCTCTTCCTTCCTTTTCTTTTTATTTCCTATATCAAAGAAACCTCCCGATTTCTTCAACCTTACTTTTTAATTCATTTATATCCATTTATCCTCCCTTTTATATATTTTATTTCATCTTTTTTATTCTTTATATAACCTTTCCATCTTCCCTCTATCAATTCTTTTTTTATCTTTCCAAATTCTACACCTGAAAAACCGAATTTTTTTAATTCATCACCGGTAATTTCAACATAGAGATTGTCTCTTTCTTCTATAAACCTCAATACATCTTTCTTATTTTCAGATTTAACATATAAAAGTGGAAGAAATTCATAATCAATCTTCAATGCCTTAATCACATCAAAATATGAATCTGGAAATTCTTTTATAATTTTCAGATTCTTTTTATATTCCCTCATATTCAATCTTTCACAGTTATTGAAAAAAAGATACGATAATATACTTTTTAAAGGTTCTATTTTATATTTTTTTGATAAACTAAGTATTGTATCAAGTTCTTCTTCCGGAATATCTATATTCAGTATTTTTTCCAGTCCATATTTTTTTAAATATTTCAGACCTTTTCCATCTTCCTTACAGATTAAAAAAATTTCCCTTAATATCCTTTCGAAAGATATTTTCTCTATAAATATCTTATCGTTTATCAGTATATCCTCGGTATCTTTTGAGAATTCAAATCCGAACCTTCCCATAAATCTTATTCCCCTCAATATCCTTGTCGGATCTTCTTTAAAACTATCTTTGTGTAAAATTCTTAATAATCCATTTTTTAAATCATCAAGCCCACCTGTAATATCAATCACTTCACCAAAGTTTTTTTTGTTTAATGATATACATATTGCGTTTACCGTAAAATCCCTTCTTTTCATATCTTCTTCAAGGGTTCCTTTTGAAACAACCGGTAAACTTCCATAAAAAGGATAGGACTCTTTTCTTGCAGTTGAAAAATCTATATTCATATCAGGTATTTTTGCAGTTAGAAATTCCTTAAATATTTTTACTTCTTTCTTTTTTTTCTTACAAAATTCCTTTGCAAAATTTATTCCATCTTCAAGAACCATAACATCAATATCTTTAACTGGAATATTTAAAATCGTATCCCTTGCTGGACCACCAACGAGATATACATTGAAATTTAATTCCTCAGCAAGAGAGCTTATCTCTCCGAGAATTTTTCTCAGATTATTTTGAAACTGAACTAACATTTTTTGTTATTAAATTTATTATATCCTGCATCTTTACACCTTCTGCATTAGCGAGGAAGTTTAGAATAATCCTGTGAGAAAAAACAAGCGGAACTGTTTTAATAACATCTTCAATTGAAGGTGTAGGTCTTTGATTAAAATAAGCCCTTCCTTTTGCACCAAGTAATAGATACTGTCCACCCCTCGGGCTTACTCCCCATTCCACGAATTTTTTAACTTCTGGTATTGTTGTTGTTTCAGGCCTTGTATCTTTAACAAGTTGCATTATTAAATCTATTATTTCTTCACTGACAGGCATTGACTCTATCTCTTTTTTTATCTTCAATATCTCTTTTTTTGATGAAATAGTTTTTAGATTTGAAACATCGCTTATCACACCTCTTGCAATTATAATTTTCTCTTCTTCCTCCTTGGGGTAACCTATGTTAATAGAAAACATAAACCTGTCAAGTTGCGCCTCCGGCAAAGGATATGTTCCTTCCTGTTCAATGGGATTTTGTGTTGCTATAACAATAAAAGGCTCTTCAAGTTCATAATTCTTCCCTGCATATGTAACCTTTCTTTCCTGCATTGCTTCAAGTAAAGCAGATTGAGTTTTAGGCGGTGCACGATTTATCTCATCAGCAAGAACTATGTTCGCAAAAACAGGTCCTTTTATAAATCTTAATACTTTCTCTTTTGTATCAAGTTCCTGAATAATTTCTGTCCCGGTTATATCTGTGGGCATAAGGTCTGGTGTAAATTGGATCCTTGAAAAAGACAATCCGAGAACCCTCCCAACAGAATTAACAAGTAATGTCTTTGCAAGACCAGGTGCTCCTATAATCAAGGTGTGTCCTTCAACAAGTGTGCTGATTATTAGATTTTCTATGACTTCTTTTTGACCTATAATAATTTTACCTATTTCTTTTTTAACTTCATTTATCATTCACATCTCCGTTTTGAATGTTTCAAGTATGATCTGTAATTCTTCAAGATATGGCCATTTTTTAAATTGTGGTGAAAAAAGATGACCATCAATAAAGTATAAGATATTATTTTTTACGAACATATAACTTACAAAAGGACCACCCATAACCTTTCCATAATTCTGCCAGACCCCTCTAATTCTTAAAGACCTAATCCCCAGGAATTCTACTGTATCTATAGTTGTGTGAGATTTAAGAACTGAATCAGCCTCAAAATAAATAGTGAAAAGAGAATCCCTGAATTTCACAGGGTCTCTGATTTTCCCATTCAATTCAAAATATAAAGTAAATAATCTATCAGGATAGTGTCTGATATAAGATATGATATTCCTTTCTTTCACTGATATTTTGTATCCTAAAGGGATTCTAAAAGAAGCACCATAAAGTTTCATCATTTCTTCCTGTTTCTTCTTCTGTTCACCATCAATATAGAGAAGATTTTTTATCCTTTCCTTTTCGTCATTCCTTAATATTTGATAAATAGTCTCTCCATATTCATCAATTAGTTTTTTCAATGAATCTCTATTCTGTCCGTATATAACAATAACTGTTTGGCCTTTAACAAAAAGGTCTTTCTCATGGAAAACAGCACCATTTTTTGCCTCTTCTTTTGCTTTATCTGAAAGAAATGTATCTACAGATGTTCCCGGATAACCTATTAAAATCAGATTCCTCCATAATTTGTAAGTGGTTATTCTTGAATAATCATTGATATTCAGATAATAGACGACCTCACGGGAAGGAAGAAAAAATTCCTTCTCTATATATGGTGATAAAAACTTCGCAATATTCTCATCACCTTCTTTAACAAGGACGATTACTTCATCCCTGTTTCCTGCAGCATGCGGAAGTGACTTATCTTGGCATCCTGTAAAACTTATAATTAAGAGAATCAAAATAATTTTTAGTTTCATAATCACCTGGATTTATCATAAGGTAAAATTTTAAAATATCAATCATCATCCCTGTATCACCCAGCGCATTTGCATATCCATAAACACCACCAAAGAGTTGCTGATTCTTGAAAATCAAATTTAATACTGAATCAAACTTTGCTCTATCACCTTTTAGTAAAAGAACCTTAAGGTAAGAATAATAAATACCAGGGTCATTTTCGGATTTTTCCATTGCTTTCTTGAAATTTAATTCTGCATTATCGATATCACCTACAAGACGATATACCTCTCCTTTGAGGAAATAGAAATAAGGTGATACTCCTTCTTTCTCAAGCTGAGAAATTAAATCAATTGCAAAAGAAGGGTCATTTATAACCTTTAGTATTGCCCTTAGTTCAATCATAATGGTTGCCCAGATTCTTTCATCATTTGAAAAGCTTAAACCCTTGACAAAAACCTCTGCTGATTTCCTCAGGATTTCTTTCTGATTCTCGTCAACTTTAAGGAACTCATATGTTTCAGGGTTAAACACAAATGGTGATTTGATAACATTTAATCTCATACTTCTTCCGAGTGTGAACAACAATGCACTATAATTTGTAAGAAGCCTTGTTGTATTTTCATCTTTATAAATCCTTTTGTCAAAAACAGACCTGTATTTGAATTTATTCATAAGAAGGTCGTATGTTTTTTCCTGGTCTACCATTTCTTCTTCGCTTTCTTCTGGAAGCAGTTTGTAAAGGAATCCTTCAAGTTTAAGATGTTTCTGGTAAGCAACCCTTGATTCATATGCTACTGTCGCAGAGAAATAAAGATTTATTGAAGGATTGTAAACACCTGGTTTTATATACTCTTTTACAAATACTGATTCTGGTATGAAAAAATCCTTAAGTTTAGGTGTTATACCTGAACTCACCAGTATTATATTTCTTATAGCAAGGTCTTTTACAAACAGCAAACTTCCATCCTCTGCCTTTACGGGTGTAAGGTTATCTATAACAAAATCTTCAAATGTCCCTTTATAACCTCTAAATCTTACTTTTTTGTATGCCTCTTCAAATCTACCCACACCCCTGAAAGGTGTATCAAAATCCATTGGAACGCCCCATTTTTTCAGCTGCTTTATATACCAGTTTGTGTTTAGGAGTGAAAGATTTGCAAGTATAACACCTTTTTTGTTTGGAAGGTCATGTTTTCTAAACCCTACAACATACTGCATAAACCATAACGGGAATGTATCATTATCTCCGTTAGTTAAAACAACAGAGTTTTCGTCTGCTGAAACAAGCATATTGTATGCATAATCATAAGGTATGTAATCTCCTCTTCTGTTCACATGGCTTTTTATATTGCTTATTATCGGAAGGATAGGAATAAAAAATATCAATGCATAATAAGGATATATCAGATATTTATAGAATTTTGACGAAGATATCTTCTCGTATAAATAATATAGAAATATTCCAACATAGAAAGCAAAGAAGAAATATGATGAAGCAAAGAAATAATCCCTTTCCCTTACTTCCCTTGGTTCATGCCTCGGATTTGGGTCCGAAGGACTGAATCTCAGATTAAGATATGTAACAAGCCCTAAGGAAAGGAGAATAAACAATGTAAAGAAAAGCCAGAAGGTCTTTTTATCCCTCTTATAATGAACATACATACCTGAAACACCAAGAAAGGTATAAATATATGTTCCAATCATTGAAAATATTGAAAGAACAGTGTTTGTTTTCTCCCTTGGGAAAGGGAAATACTGCCAGGAATAATACTTAAGATAGACCTTTATCTGTTCCCAGAATGCCGGGATTAAACTCATACCGGTTTCAGTCTGTGTCTTTCTTGGAAGAAGTTTCATAGGACCATATTGTTCCCTCGTAAACACAGCCCATAGTGCTCTTAAGGTTGATGGGTCTGCCTCATTTATATAAGGATTTAATTTTGCCCTGATATAAAGATAAGCATATGTTGTAACACCGATTATTGCAAGAATAACACCTGATATAACAAATTTTGTATCAATTATCTCACGCCAATCTACAAGTATAACAAAAATAAGTAAAGGCGGAAGGAGCAAAAGTGGTAAAAGATGTATACCCATAGAAAGAAATGCGAGATATACCACCAAAAGCAATGTATTTTTATTCCCTTTAGTTCCCCTGTTATCATACCAATGTAGTATAAGCCACATACCTATAACAAGGAAAAGGTTTGAAGGTGAGTAGACCTCTGCTTCTACAGAGTTATCCCATACACTGAATGCAAATGCGGATAATAAAGCCCCAGATAATGCAATGAGATGGTGTATAATATTAATCTCTCTTTTCGCGGATACTATTGAAATTATTTTTATGATAATAAGATATAGGAACGCTGCGGATAAAGCACCTGAAAGAGAAGAGAAAAAATTGACCCTGTATCCAATATCTTTTGAAATAGGGAGTAAAGAGAATAACCTCCCAATAATAACATAGAATGGTGTTCCAGGTGGATGTGGAACCCCAAGTATGTATGAACAGGTTATAAACTCACCACAATCCCAGAATGCTAATGTGGGTGCAATTGTCCAAAGGTAGACAATTATAACAAATATAAAAGTAAAAAGGAAAAATAAAAATTTTGTTCCTCTTTGGGATTTCAAGAATTGTATGATTTTTTCCATTTATCCTCCTTTATGTATTGCGTTTATTATTTTTGTCTTCAGTTTTTCAGGTTCAATATTTCTTTCCACATTACCACCTGAACATAATGAAATGAAACCCGTTTCCTCTGATACAACAACACATATACAATCTGTTTCTTCAGTGATACCTATCGCTGCAAGGTGTCTTGTTCCGAAGGATGGACTCAGATTAGGATTTTTAGATAACGGAAATATTGATTTTGCTCCAACTATTGAAGTCCCTCTTATTATAACTCCACCATCATGAAGTGGTGAATAAGGAGAAAAGATTGAAACAAGAAGGTTTGCGTCAACCGAAGCCTCCATCTTTATTCCCCTTTCGATATACTGGTCAAGTGTGTTGTTCCTTTCTATGGCCATAAGAGCACCGATCCTTTTATCAGAAAGGATTTTTGCTGCATCTGAGATTTCCTTTGCAAGTTTCTCCCTCTCTTCAATAAATATAAATCTTGAAAAACCTTTAGAACCAAGGGAAAGCAATGCCTTTCTTATCTCATTCTGGAAAAGAATAACAAAAACTATTATCCATATATTACCGAGTCCACCTGATACAAATTTTAGTGTTTTAAGGTCAAATATACTACCTATCATCCATAAAACAAATAATATTAAAACACCTGTAAGTGTTAATATTGCCTTCGTCCCTTTAAAGAATTGAAGGAAGAAATAAATAAGGGAAGCAACAATCAATATGTCAATAAAATCAATTATTGTGAATTGTATCATCTTTCTCCATTATTTTATAATATAAGTCAATAACCTGTTTTGTCTCTTTTACATCATGGACCCTTACGTAATCAATACTTGATTTTAATCCCAAAAATACTGCGAGTAAAGAACCGGGAAGCCTCTCTTCTTTATCAGCACCTGTTAATTTACCAATAAAAGATTTTCTTGATGCACCAAGGAGTATTGGTTTTTTCAAAGAATGAAATTCTTTTAGATTTCTTAATATCTCAATGTTATCTATAACCCTCTTACCAAAACCAATACCTGGGTCCACTATTATATTTTCACCTTTAATATTATTTTTCTCTGCAAACTCTATCCTTTCAGAAAAAAAATCAAGTATTTCTTCCATCACATCTTCATAGAATGGATTATCCTGCATATCCTTTGGTTTTCCTTTCATATGCATAATAACAATCTTCACATCATAATCCCTTACAACTTTAACCATATTCTCATCAAATCTCATACCAGAAATATCATTAATTATCTTTGCACCTCTTTTAATACATTCTTCTGCAACATTTGATTTATATGTATCGATAGAGATAGTTATTCCCTCTTTTGCAAGTGCATCTACAACGGGAATAACCCTTTTCTTTTCAGTTTCTTCATCAACAGGTTCCGAACCCGGTCTTGATGACTCACCTCCAACATCAATTATTTCTGCCCCCTCTTTAAACATCTCTATACCTCTTAATATTGCACTCTTTGTATCAACATATTTACCACCATCATAAAAAGAATCCGGTGTAACATTCAATATTCCCATTATCTTTGTTTTCTTCTTTCCTTCTAATAAATCTATGATTTCTATTATTTCTTTGAAAATATTTTTAAGTTTAAATGGCTGTTCCTGCATAATTTTATAGATATTTTCGAATTCCCTTTTTGTTCCACCAATAAGAATATCTGAAGAGTCAGGTTTTCCTTTTATAACAAGCCTATTCATTGCTGCATCTGTTCCCCTTGAAAGTGCAGATTGTTTTATTATATTTCCCATTGCTGGTGTAATATCTTCTATAAGGAATGTATAAAACCTCATTTTATCACATAGAAGATTTTCAACTTCTTTGTCCACACCTATCTTCTGTAATTGTTCTATTATGTCTTCTTTTGAATAAAATTCTTTAATTCTTATCATTTGCCATTATAAGGGTAAGTGCCTCAAGTCTTGTTGGTTCTTTTTTAAATGCACCGCGTATTGCAGATGTTGTGGTAATCGTCCCTGATTTCTGTAAGCCCTGCATTTCAAGACATAACTGTCTTGCTTCTACAATAACAAGAACTCCAAGGGGATTTATTACGTCCATCATCACATCTGCTATTTCCTGCGTGAATCTTTCCTGTATCTGTGGTTTTCTTGATGCAATATCTATAAATTCAATTATGTTTGAAAAACCAGTTATTTTATTATCCTTTGGTATATAGGCAATATGGACTTTACCAAAGAAAGGCAAAAAGTGATGTTCACAAATACTGTAAAAAGGAACATCTTTAATAATTATTATCTCATCATATTTTTTTTCCTTATAAACTTTTATTGTTTTTTTTGGGTCAATATATAAACCCTTGAATAATTCCTGATAAAGTTTTGCAACCCTTTTAGGTGTATCTTTAAGACCATCCCTTTCCGGATTTTCTTCTATCGCTATTATTATATCTTTTATTGCCTTTTCTATCTTCCTGGTATCTATCTTTTTCTTCATTGTGTCAGAATCCTTTTGACCTCTTCACCTGATAATGTTTCATTCTTTAAAAGTTCTTCTGCAAGTTTATGGAGTAAATCTATTTTTTCAGTAAGCAGTTTCTTTGAATACTCATATGCTTCATTAACGAATCTCATAATCTCACTATCTATAATACGCGCTGTCTCTTCAGAATATTCCCTGCCGGAGAAAAAATCCCTGCCGAAATAACCATCATCGTCAACACAACCGAAAGATATCGGACCAAGCTTCTCACTCATTCCCCATTCACATACCATTCTTCTTGATATACTTGTTGCCCTTTCAATATCATTACCGGCACCGGTTGATATTGAGCCAAACACAATCTCCTCTGCACTCCTTCCGCCCATCAATGTTCTAAGCTGTGATATTAGATAATCCTTTGAATATGTTCTTCTATCATCAAGTGGAAGTTGCTGTGTTGTTCCGAGTGCAAATCCTCTCGGGATAATTGTTACTTTATGAATAGGGTCTGTATTAGGGGTAAAAAATGATACAATAGTATGTCCTGCTTCATGATAAGATATAAGTTTTTTTTCATCTTCCCTCAAAAGCATACTCTTTCTTTCAACACCCATTAAAATCTTATCCTTTGCCTCTTCTATATCTTCCATAGTTACTTTCTTTTTCTTCTTTCTTGCAGCAATCAGTGCTGCTTCATTTGTAAGATTCTGGATATCAGCACCTGTAAAACCAGGTGTTGTCCTTGCTATAATCTCAAGGTCAACATCTTTGGACAAAGGTATTCCCCTTGTATGGACTTTCAAAATTTCGTATCTTCCTTTCACATCCGGAAGGTCTATCACCACCCTTCTGTCAAATCTTCCAGGTCTTAAAAGTGCATAATCAAGAATATCCGGTCTGTTTGTTGCAGCAAGAACTATTATTCCCTGATTTGTCTCAAATCCATCCATCTCAACAAGTAATGCGTTAAGTGTCTGCTCCCTTTCATCGTGTCCTCCACCAATACCTGCACCCCTTACCCTTCCGACTGCATCTATCTCATCTATGAATATAATGCAAGGACTATGCCTTTTTGCGGTATCAAATAAGTCTCTCACCCTTGCAGCACCAACACCAACAAACATCTCGACAAAATCAGAACCGGATATTGAAAAGAAAGGAACATTTGCCTCACCGGCAACTGCCTTTGCAAGCAACGTCTTTCCACAGCCCGGTGGTCCAACAAGTATAACCCCTTTAGGTATCCTTGCACCAAGTTTAATATATCTGTCAGGATGTTTCAAGAATTCTACAACCTCCTTCAATTCCTCTTTTGCTTCCTCGACACCTGCGACATCTTTAAAGGTTATTCTCTCTTTTGAAGGTGAAACAAGTTTCGCCCTGCTTTTACCAAATGAGAATGCCTGATTTGGTCCTGATTGGAATTGTCTAATTATCATAAGGAAAAATATAAATATTAAAACTGCAGGTATCACCTGAACCAGGAAATTAAAAATATTCAACCTTACTTTCGCAACAACATCTACACCTTTCTCTGAAAGTTTTCTTGGTAGTTCAGGGTCAGGAAATGGGAGTTGAAGGACAAATTTTTTACCATCTGATAATTCGCCTGAAACCTGTGTATCGTTAAACACTACACTTTTAACTTTCCCATCATCTACATAATTTAAGAATTCAGTGAAACTTAGATTAACTGGTTTTTCTTTGTAAAGATAGTTTACTAAAAAATAGACTACACCTATCAATGCAATCCATATAAATATAATCCTAAGTATTCTCATTCTTTCATCTTTAGGTCCATCCATTTTCAATCCTCCTGCATTTTATAACTAAAACTTTCCTTGTTTTATCTGTTATTCTCGCTATTTCCGACCTTGCGACAAAAGGAATTAATATTATTCCATTTTTATCGCAGACTAAAGGCCAGTAATCCCGCAAAATCTTAGGAATTTTTTTATCTATAAAGAAATCTTTTATCTTTTCTTCTTTAGTCTTTCCGAATTTAATCATTTTATCACCTTTATTTCTCGTTCTTATTATTAACGGCTCTTTAATGTATAAACTATCAAAACAATTTACTTCATAATCCTTATCATTATATTTTAAACAATCAAATTTATCTTTTGTTTCAATTTCAAAGTAAAAATCGCCAAAAATAAAATTATCAGGTATTTTTAATTTCCTTTCTTCAAGTTTTATCTTCTTTTGTATTATACCATAATTTTCATTTATTTCAACTATAAAATTCTTAAGTTCTAATTTTTTATTTAATTTCTTAATATGTTCCTTTTTCAGTTCAAGTTCTCCCGAGAAAAGAGAAAGTGCATTTTTAAGAAAAATAAACTTTAATGTTTCAGGGAGATTTATTATTTTACTGCTATCAAATTCTAAATGAGTAAGATACTTTCTCACTTCGATATTTTCCAAAATACCTGAAAACGCTAACTTCATATCTTCAATATTCTGAATGGTTTTCAATATTCCCTTTATCCCTGTTGGAGATATTTTTTCAACCAATGGAACAAGTTCCAATCTAATCCTATTTCTTAAAAATTTCTTATCCAGATTTGACGGGTCTTCATAATATTTTATACCATTCTCTTTAAGGAATCTGACAATCTCTGATTTTCTGAAGATAATTATCGGTCTAATAAAAATCCCGTCCTTAGCACTCATACCTGGCAAACCCAATCCACTCCCACGAAACATCCTTATAAAGAAGTTTTCAATAAGGTCATCAAGTGTATGGGCAAGTAAAATACCATTATATGAACCTTTTACAAAAGCCTCCATCAATTTCTGCCTTCTTATTACCCTTGCACCCTCTTCAATGCTTAATTTATTCTCTTTGCAAAATCTTTTTACATTAAATCTTTCAACAATAATATTCTTTTTCATTTTTCGCGAGAATTCCTTAACGAATTCCTCTTCATTATCAGAATCATCCCTTAACCCATGATTTATATAGAAAAAATCGTATTTAAACCCAAGAATATCAAGAACATATGAAAGGAAAACCGAATCAGGACCGCCTGAAAAAGATAATAAATATTTTTTATTTTTTTCAATTAAAACAGTCTCATTTATGTATTTTTTAAGTCTTTCAATCACACTAAAATATACAAATATAAATTATAAAATCAAGTTAAAATTAAAAGATTAGGGTCAGCCATAAACTTTCAACATTTTTCTGATATTATTAGAGCAATCAGGCTTGTATACAAGATTTAGATATTCAAATCTTTAGATTTATAAATTTAAAATTCTCTATTTTATTCAATTCAATATTTTTTAAAAATTCATCTTTTATATTATCGTCCATTGTTAGATAAATAACCTGCCATCCATCCATAGACAATTTTATTAAAGTATCTATTAAGACAGGTCTTTTATTATAGTCTGAATGTTGAAATGCATCGTCAAGTATAAGAAAGATATTATCTCTACCAAGGATTTTTTTTATAAAACCAACCCTTAAGCCAAGCATCACCTGTTCTTTTGCGCCTGTGCTTAAATCTTTCACATAATATTCCTCAGTATCATTGGAAATCTTTATATTATTACCTTCTATCAAGAGTTTATTATATTTCTTGGTTATACTAAATATTGTATCCTTTATCTCTTTTGAATTCAGTGCTTCAAGAATCTTTTCGTCTTCTTCTTTCTTTAAAATTTCAATCGCCTTAAAGAGCAATCTATTCCCAATTATCTGTCCCTCTTTTTTCTTTAATTCCATATATACTTCGTCTCTCTTTTTAAATAAATTTTCCAGTAATTTATCCATATCTGTTGTTATCTCATCTTCAGTAATTTTAATAATTTCTGATTTTATCTCCTGTAATTTATTCTTGAGTTTATCTAATTCATTTCTTATATTCTCTTTCTCTTTTTCAAGCCTATCCATCTCTTTTTGTGAAAACTTAATCCCGGGGTCTTCTTTAATAAAATCCTTCTCATGTATCCCAAAAGTATCGAAGATTGTTTCGAGTTCAACAATCTTCCTCTTTTTTTCTTCAATGGTTTTCCTTATATTATTATAATAGTATTCAAAATCCTTATCATCATTAACAATTAAATCCATCTCTTTGAATATGCTTTTTATTTTATTAATTAATAAAGAAATCTGTTCTCTTATTCTTTTTATTTCCTCATCAAGTATTATTGCTTCTTCACTCTTTTTTTCAAAGTATGATAAATCTTTTTCCAACTCCGCATATAACTCGTGATTATACTCTATCTCCGGGGCTTCAGAACTAAAATCTGTCTCTTTAATATTAAGAGAAGAAATTAGTTTTTCAAAATGAGCTATCTCATCAGCCAATTTTTTCCTTGAAAGTTTTAAACCATTTACATATTCTTCCGCTTTTTCTAAAGGTATATCTTTAAGCTCTTTTTTTATATTACTTCTTAACATCTCAAGTTCAATCTCAGCTTCCATTTTTTTCTCTTTATACACTTTTATTTTATTATAATCTTCAGTTAAATTTTCTATTTCTGAATCAAAAGAAGTAATACCTTTAATTTCTTTGCCAAATTTTTCTTTAAATTCTTCTCTTATTAAATTAATCTCTCTCCTTTTCAATAAATCTTTCCCTGTTTTTACTTCTTTAAAGATATCAATTACTAAACCTAAAATAATAAAAAGGATTGAGAATAAAACAAAAAAATCACTCTTGAAGAAAAAGACCATTGTCAAAAAGGCCAAACCCATACCTGTGAATATAATGTTTAGATAATTAAAATAAGACTTCACTTCCGAAAATTTAAGATAATTCTCCTTTGCAGACTTTAACCAGACAAATTCTTTTGTCTTATTGTTCAATTCCTCTATTGTTTTATTCATTCTCTCTAACTCATTCTCTTTCTTTTTTATATCAATTATCTGTAATTCTAATCTATTTATCATTTCTTCAGGTATCTTTTCCATCTCTTTTTTTCTTTTCTCAATCTCTTTTGAATATTTAAAAGCAATGAATCCCTTTGCTTTTAGCATCTTTTCCTTCTTGATTTTAAGTTCTTCAAGCTTTTTTGTCTTCTGCATTATCACTTTTAATTCTTCTTCCTTATTATTTAAATCCCTATTTTTATTTCTTAGTTCATCTAACAATTCCTTTATTAAATCCACCTTATCATCTGGATATTTTGAAACTTCTTCACTAAGTTTTTTTACCTCTTCATTAGTTAAGAATGCCTGGTATCTCTTTGCATCTTTCATCATCTCAATATCTTTTAAAATTTTTGCCTCTTTTATTTTAAGCTCTGTAAACCCGGAAATTCTGTATTCTTGAACTTTCCTATCCAAGATATCTTGAATTATATCGTATTTTTCTTTTAATTTGAGAAATTTCCCTCCTTCCCCACTTCTTTTTATATCATAAAAATCTTCTCCAATTTCCACATCTATTATTGTCTTTGGTATCTTCTTCTCTATGTCACTTAGAGTTTTTCCTTGTGAGAGTATATTTTTAACAAATTCCTTATCAATACAATTTTCGTTTCCTACAAATTCAACTTCCCCGGATTTCACGACTAAAAGTTTCGATAGAAGTGTTGGTAGACCCTTTTTATTTAGGAATAAGTCATCAAGTTTATTAATACTTTTTGGTCTGAATACAATCACATTATTATCTATTTCCACCTCTACACTACCTTCACCAATATCTTCCCTTAAATAACCCCAATCTTTAAAAGTTTTAAATAGTGATTTTAACAAAAATTCTACAATAAAAGATTTTCCCGATTCATTCAAACCATAAATAATATTCAAATCCTTAAAATCTTCTATAAATTTGTCAACAGGACCACAATTTTTTAAACTTACCTTTTTAATTCTTATTCCCATCTATTCACCAAATATTGTTTCCATACCTGCTTCAATTATATCATTTTTATCAGCAAATGAGCATATTTTATTTATTTCGAATTCTTCCACTACATTTAAAAATTTCTCAAGTAGATAAAATCTAACATCTTCTTTTACAACATTTACATTGAATTCAAGATCTTCCTCGTTAAAAATAATATTTTTTAATGAAAGATGCTTCAATATTTCATCTTTTAATATATTCCTTTCATAAGAAAATCCGTAAACTTTAAGTTTCAACTTTACTTTATTCATTTCATTTTCCTCTAAATTCCAATTCTTAATCATAGTATCCAATTTATTCTTTACATTTTCAATCTCGTTTATTGGTGTCACAAGTATCTCCTCTGAAAAATAAATAATATCTGTTTTTACATATTCATACTCTACATCCATTTTTTCAGTATTTAGTATCAGGAATCTCCTTTTCCCTGTCTCAGTAAAATCTATACCAACAGGTGAACCTGTATAGATAACCTTTCCATATCTATCAGGTTTGTGAATATGACCGAGAAGAACTAATTTAGGGAAAAACCTATCAATTATATTGCTTGTTAATGTCATATAAAAGCCTCTTTCGTATTTATTTTCAGCCCTTTTTGATGTCAGGTAATCACCATGACCTATCAAAATCCAGTTTGACGGAACTTCATTATCCATAAAAAACCTTGTTATCTCTTCATCCATTGAGCTTTTTGATATGTAGGGAACGAGCAAAAGATAAACATTATCAAAATTCAGCATTGTTATTTTTTTTAGAACTCTAATATTTTTTGTTGTAAAAAACCGCTGTTCAATATTTTCATCATGATTACCCGGTAATAATAATATTTCGATATCCTTGAAATCATAACATATCTTTTCAAATAAGGAATAATCCAATGTTTCTTTATCAAAAAGGTCACCTGCAACTATTAAATTTTTTATTCCTTTATACCTTAAAGTATTTAAAATAGATTTGAATGCATTAAATCTTTCGATATTATTTTCCCTTAAATGTAAATCAGCTGTGATTCCAATCTGCATAAATAATTTATAGTATTATAAATAATAAATGTCAAACATTTTATAGATTAAAATATTTTATTTCTCTAAAACTAAAAAAAAGGAGCTATTCAACTATTTAATATTCGGGAAGATCAGGGACATGGTGGTACAATTTATTATAATTAACATTTAAGTTTTGTCTAAAAATTTTATCATAAATCTCATCAATTATTATAGGTGGTATATATGCTAACACACAAGGTAG
>CBFGJG010000029.1:22835-25901 GCA_965649055.1 Caldifarciminota bacterium | reverse complement strand
AAAGGTTCTATTGCCCTGAAGAAAAAGGCAGAGAAAAAATAAGGGGGATAGATGGCAAAAAAGAAAACAAAAAGAAAAATTGAACCTGAAGGAATTGTTCATATTCATTCAAGTTTCAATAACACTATAGTCACGGTAACAGATAAAAATGGGAACACAATAACATCTGCGAGTGCAGGAAGTGTTGGATATAAAGGGACTAAGAAAAGCACACCATTTGCAGCTTCACAGGCAACTGAGAAAGCAGTAAAGGACGCTATGGCATTAGGTCTTAAATCTGCAGAAATCTGGATAAAAGGTCCTGGTGCGGGAAGAGATGCTGCGATCCGTTCAGTTCAGGCAACAGGAATTAAAGTTACTTTGATAAAAGATGTAACACCAATTCCTCATAATGGCTGCAGACCCAAGAAACAAAGGAGGGTATGATGGCAAGATACACGGGACCAAGATGCAGATTATGTAGAAGACAGGGTATGAAATTGTTCTTAAAGGGTGAAAGATGTTATACGCAAAAATGTCCATTTGAGATTCAGGACGAGAAAAGAAGGAACTTAAGGACTAATTTCCCCGGTGAGCCACCTAAAAAATATCGCTCAAGGGTGACACAATACGGAATTCAATTGAGAGAGAAACAAAAAGTTAAAAGAATATACGGGGTCCTTGAAACCCAATTTAAAAATCTCTTTAAAAAAGCTGTAAAAATGAAGGGTGTTACCGGTGAAAATCTGCTTACATTGCTCGAAAGAAGACTTGACAATGTTGTATTCAGAATCGGTCTTGCTACTTCTAGGGCACAGGCAAGACAATTTGTTTCACATGCCCACTTTAAGGTTAATGGTAGGACTACAAAGACACCATCTTATATAGTTAATAAAGGTGATGTTATTGAGATAAAAAAGAATCTTAAGGTTTTTCAAGATGCACTTTCAAGAAATGTTGAAATTCCTAACTGGATAAAATTTGATAAAGAAAATATGAGGGCTGAAATAATTGAATTACCAAAAAGAGAAAATATTACATATCCTATAGATGAACATTTAATTGTAGAGCTATATTCCAAATAAAGGGAGGTCTTTTAAAATGATAATAAAACGTTCTCCTGTTGAAACACAGATTTTTCTTGAAGAAAGGAACGAGAAGTATGCAAGGTTCGTAATTAAGCCCCTCGAAAGAGGATTTGGTATCACTATTGGACACGCTTTAAGAAGGATGCTTTTATCTTCAATACAATCTGCTGCTATAACTGCCGTTAAAATTGAGGGTGTAAAACACGAATTTTCAACACTACCTGAGATTCTTGAAGATGTTCCGGAAATCATTCTGAATCTTAAGAAAATAAAATTTAGGGTCCTAACCGAAGAAATTCCAAGATTTGCACGTATAGAGAAAAAAGGAAAATGTATCCTTAAAGCTGGTGATATCGAAACTCCGGAAAATATAATTGTGGTTAATCCGGATCAATACATTGCCACACTAGGTGAAGGTGCTTCCTTTTCAGCAGAATTAAAGATAGATATTGGGAAAGGTTATGTCCCACAGGAATATTTAAAAGACGAATCATTACCATTTGGATATATTTTTCTTGACACCAATTTTTCCCCAATTGTCAAAGTAAAATATTCAATTGAAAATGAACTTGTAGGACAGCGTTCTGATTATGAAAAACTGATACTCGAAATTTTTACTGATGGAAGTGTTTATCCTGAAGAAGCACTCGCTCAATCTGCAAAGATTCTTATGGAGCATTTTGAACTACTTAAAGGTGCACAGGAATTTAAAGAGATAGGGACAAGGGAGAAGCTTGTTAAGGATGAAGAGGATGAGATTAGAGATTTACTTACAAAAGATGTTGGAATACTTGATGTCAGTACCAGAATAACAAATGTTCTTGAGGCTAAAAAGATAAAAACTATTGGCGAACTTGTAAAATACACTGAAGATGAAATAATGAAATTCAAGAATTTTGGCAGAAAATCACTAAATGAATTGAAAGATAAATTAAAAGAGCACAATTTATATCTTGGTATGGATGTGAGTAAATACCTGGGAGGATAATAATGAGACATGGTAAAAAATTACAAAAACTTGGAAAGGTAAAATCTCATAGAGAAGCAATGTTAAGGAATCTTATAACTTCTCTGATTCTTCATGGAACAATAAAAACAACGGATGCAAAGGCAAAAGCAGTTAAATCGTACGCAGAGAGGGTGATCGAATATGCAAAAAATCCCGTTCTTGCAAATAAAAGAAAATTAATCAAAATATTAAGGACAAGAGATGCTTTTAACAAATTGATTAACGAGATTGCCCCACGTTTTAAAAACACGAACGGAGGTTATATTACTATTACAAAAGCAGATTTCAGAAAAGGTGATAGTGCTCCCCTCTCTATTGTTGAATTTGTAAATAAGTAATGACACAAAGTATTGAAGATATCGAAATTTTTGCAGAATCTTCTTCTTTATATGTAGAAAAAATTAAGGAAAGTTTCTCAAGAGAAGAAGTTTTTATACATTTAAAAAAACTCCTTCTAAAAAAATTCAGAGAGGATTCTTTTCCTTTGATTTCAAATAACAATGATACAATATATGTTATTTTTCCACCTGAAATTCAAACTAAGATAGAAGGTTTTATTTATCACAAAGAATCATTTGATAGAAGTATGGATAAATTTTCAGAACAATTCCTTGATAATTTTCATAAGGAATTATTCTTTTTATATGATAAATATATATCAAATATAGGAAAGGATATTTATATACTGGATACAGCTATAAAAAAGTTTCTTATCCTGGTCGTAAACGATAATAAAAAATTACAGAATATTTCCAAGTCAATGTTCTATGTAATGAATCTTATACATAATGACATCCAACGAAAATTCGGGAATTTTAAAGAACTTGAATTTGCAAGGTTTTTAATAAAAGGTAAACTTACTGCAAACAATCTAAACGATATTAGTTTTAAAACATTTCTTACAGAGGACGAAGATTACAATTTTATTGTTAATCTTTTTAATGATTATTCAACACTTATATTTCCTGAAGTTAGTGTTTCTCATTACAA
>CBFGJG010000029.1:0-22825 GCA_965649055.1 Caldifarciminota bacterium | reverse complement strand
TACAAAATAATAAGTGAAAAAGATAACCTGTCTGAATTGAATTTACAAAATACAAAGAACAGATTGAAAGAAATCTTTAATCAATTATTAGTGGATTTAGATAAATTTTCAACAATAGAACTAATAGAAAGACTGGACAGGCTTAACGATATTATAAAGATTAATATCGGTGCTCTCAGGGGCATAAAACAGGAAATTGATGGAAGGGTTAAGAAAGGTTTAAAGAGTTATAACCTTTCATATTTATTGAATTTTATCTGTCATGATATTGACAGGTTGCTTTCAATAGAATTATTAAATGAAATTTTTAAATCCCTTGATAAGAAAAAAACTGAAATACCGAAAACTTATTTATCCAAGAAGATGTTTAGAACAGAATTTGATTATGATACAATTATTGAGAATATGAAAAAATTTTATATTGATGTTTTTGAACCTACAGTTTATTCCAAAATTATTGAGATGATGATTGAAATATGGCCAGTAATCAAATATAAACAGACTACACTTGAAGAGGCAAGATGGGTTGGACTAAGAGGAAGGGAAGGAGGGGTTTTCCTACTCCCTGATATTAAATTAGAAAGCAGGAATATTCAAAAAAAAGAAGCACTTTCTAAAATTGTTAATAATGTTTCTGTTCTCGTTTATGATATTCGGGGTTCAAGTTTTATGGGTTTTAAGTTAGGAAATGCAAAAAAAGAAGAGGAGATAAGAAATAAATTCCAGGAAAGGCTTTTAAATGTAGTTTATAAATATGGTGGTTTCCCGATTAAGGATACCGGGGATGGTGGGATTATTCTCTTCTCTGGAAACAGTCATGAACTTTATACTTCCTTTATGCAATACAGGAGCGGAAAGGAAGACATAGATATAGAAAATTTAATGCTCGTTGAAGGAGGGCTTTCGGCAAAAAATGCAGTTCTATGTGCTCGTGATATGGTGATAGAGTCAAAGAATTTTGTTAAAGAAAACCTTAAAAACTATGAAGATTGGTTTAGACAGATTGAAGGTTTCAAACTCCAGTTTGGTGGAATTACTTACGAAGAACTTCCTCCTTCAATAAAGAGAATATTCCAGGTAGGTATTGGTATTGCATCAGGTGAGCCACAAAAAGATGTTTCATTCTGCATAAACAAATTTAAAGAGCCCGATCTTACAGGAAATCTTGTCAGAGAAGCAAATCTATTTTCAAAAGTGAGAGAAAAAGATGAATCCACTATAATTATTGACTTAAATACATTTTTAAGCTTCCTTGTTACACTTGAGGAATTTTTTCCTGAAGAAGTAAAGGATGAAAAGTTTTCACAATCATTTACCGATGATATATATTTAAAAGAGATGAAAAACTGGTATCAAGGACTTAAAGGAAGATACCTTATAAAAAAGTATAAGATGGTAATTAATAAGGTTTTTTCAAAGGTTTACATTGACGAAGATGAGAGCCTGCAAGATGTTATGATAAAAGGTGAATTTACGGGTAGTGCAATATACAAGAAAATATATGATAGCAAGGTTGAAAAGGAAAGGTCTGTTTACAAGATAATTATTAAAGAGTGAGGTTAATGTGAACGATATTCCAACAAGATATAATCCAGAGGAAACAGAAAAAAAATGGATTACTATCTGGGAAAAAAATAAGGTCTTTGTTGCTAACCCAGAAAGTAAAAAACCAAAATTTACGATTGTAATACCCCCACCAAATGTTACCGGCATTTTAACCGTTGGCCATGTTCTGAATCTAACATTACAGGATATTATTATAAGATCAAAAAAACTTCAAGGTTATGAAGTGTTATGGTTGCCCGGGACTGATCATGCAGGTATCGCTACCAGCGGAAAAGTAGAGAATGAGTTAAGGAAACAGAATCTAACAAGGTTTGATGTGGGAAGAGAAAAATTTGTATCTCTTTGCTGGGATTGGACACGGGAGTATCACAAAAGAATCTCTACACAGATGAAGAGACTTTGTCTTGCAGTTGACTGGACGAGAGAGAGATTCACGCTTGACGAAAAGTATGTTAATGCGGTTCTTGAGGCATTTGTGAAATTATATGAAGAAGGATTGATCTATAGAGACGAATACATTGTGAATTTGTGCCCATCCTGTATGACTGTTATTTCTAATGAAGAGATTCAGGATATAGAAGTAAATGGAAAACTATGGTATATAAAATATCCACTTAAAAAGGGTGGCTATATAACTGTTGCTACAACAAGACCAGAAACGATGTTAGGTGACACAGCTATTGCTGTTAATCCTGACGATGAAAGATATAAAAGGCTGGTTGGTGAATTTGCTATTGTTCCATTTGTTGAAAGAGATATAAAAATAATTGCTGATGAAGCGGTTGATGTTTCATTTGGAACAGGTGCTGTGAAGGTTACACCTGCGCATGACCCACTTGATTTCAAAATAGGTAAGAAACACAGACTGGAATTTATTCAGGTTATTGATAAAAATGGTAGAATAAATAAAAATGGTGGTAAATTTGCAGGTTATGATAGATTTGAAGCAAGGGAAAAAATAATAAAAGAATTGGAAAATACAGGCCTTCTTGAAAAAATAGAGCCATACATTCATAATGTTGGTCACTGTAAAAGATGTGACACAATAGTTGAACCTTATCTTTCTAAACAATGGTTTGTTTCAATGAAAGAACTTGGTATTAAGGCAAGGAAGGTTGTAGAAAAAGGGAAAATCAAGTTTTATTTACCGAGATGGAAGAAGGTTTATTTTCATTGGATTGATAATATTATTGACTGGCCGATTTCTCGTCAATTATGGTGGGGGCACAGGATTCCCGTCTATTACTGTGGAGATTGTGGAAATTATGTGGTTTCTAAAGAAAAAGTAGAGGACTGTCCAAAATGTTTTTCAAAAAATGTTTATCAGGATGAAGATGTTCTTGATACCTGGTTTTCATCATGGCTCTGGCCATTTGCAACACTTGGTTGGCCAGAAAAAACAAAAGACCTTGAAGAATTTTTCCCAACCGATGTCCTTGTGACTGGTTGGGATATTATCTTTTTATGGGTTGCAAGAATGATTATGGCATCTCTGGAATTTATGAAAGATATTCCATTTAAGAATGTATATTTCAATGGAATGGTAAGGGATGAAAAAAGAAGAAAACTATCTAAATCACTTGGTAATTCAGTTGATCCTATGTATTTAATATCCAATTATGGTTCTGACGCTTTGAGGATAGGTATAATACTTATAACACCCGAGGGACAGGATGTTATCTATAAAGAAAAAAGTATTGAGACTGGTAGAAATTTTCTTAACAAGATATGGAATGCATATAGATTTATAAGTTTAAATAGGAAAGACGAAGAGCCAATTATAGAAGGATATAATCTTTCAATGGCCGATAGCTGGATTATTTCGAAGACAATGAAGAATATTTCATACGTTGAAAAAGCATTGAATGAATTCAGGGTGAATGATGCGGCAAGGAAGATATTTGATGGTTTCTGGTCTGATTTTTGTGATTGGTATCTTGAAATAATAAAAGTATATTTAAGGGATGAAAACGATAGAAAAAGAGTGATAAGTGTTAGTTTGTGGGTTTTAGAGAATTATCTTAAGATGCTTTATCCTTTTACTCCCTGTATAGCAGAGGAAATTTTCAATAGAATACACAGGGAAAAATTTCTTTTTGAATCAAACTGGCCAGTATTTGAAAAACACCTTATGGATGAAAATTTGGAATCAGAATTCCAGATATTACAGGATTTTGTTGTTAATATAAGAAACGTTCGAGGTGATTTCAGTATTAAACCCGATATGGAACTAACCTGTTTTATTGAAGGTGATAAAAAACTCATTGATTTATTGAATAAGGAATCGAAATGGATTATGAATTTGGCAGGTTTAAAAAATATCAAAATAGGAAATTTAAACAGTGGATTTGTTTTTTTTGCACTTAAAGGTCTTGATGTATATATACAGCTGAAGGATATTATAGATCTTGACAAAGAAAGGGAAAGGATAACTAAGGAACTTGAAAAAATAGATATAGAGTTAAAGAAAATACAGGAGCAACTAAAGAATAAAATGTTTCAGAAGAAAGCACCACCTGAAGTTGTTTTAAATATGAAGGAAAAACAGGAATATTTTAAAGAAAAAATACAAAAATTAAAAAGACTGCTAAAAAATATTAGTGTAATTACTTGACAAATTTTTTTAGTGTTTTAAAATATAAAAAAGGAGGTATTTATGAAAAAACTTTGGATAGTTTTTTTTGTTTTTGGTTTATTCTCATGTGTTAAGGAAGAGAAGTTTACGTATAAAGGTGAAAAAGGTGGAACGCTAATAATTGCAAGTCTTGATGAACCTACAAACCTGAATCCAATTTATCCACCAATTACAGGTTACTCACCTGTAACATATCTTCTTTTTTCTCCCTTGCATAAGATTGAAAAGAATGGAAAAGTTATGCCCTGTATCGCATCAGGATGGGAATTTTCTGAAGACCTTACGAAGATTACTTACTATATAGATAAAAATAGTAAATGGAGTGATGGAACACCAATAACACCAAAAGATGTTGTAAAAACATTTGAGGTGATGAAAGATCCGAAAAATAATTACCCTCTCATTGGAAGATTGAAATATATCAAGAATGTAAAACCCGTAGGTAATAATGGAATCCAGTTTGAATTTACAATGATATACGCAGATGAAATATTAAATTCAAATATATTCCCTTTACCTGCGAAACTTTTGGAGTCAGAGCTGGGAAAACAAAAATTTAAAGAAATTCCTGAAATAACTTCAGGACCATATAAGCTTGTTGAATGGAAAAAAGGTGAATACATAGAACTGGTTGCCAATGAAAATTATATTTATGGTAGACCATTAGCAGATAGAATTGTATTCTGGTTTCCATTATCAATTGATGAGTTGATAGATGAGATGAAATTAGGAAATATTGATATTGTATTAAACTTTCCACCGGACAGGATAAAAGAAGTTAATCTTCCAAATTATAAGACAATAATCGAACCAGGCAATAGTTATACATTTATTGGTTGGAATCTAAGTCAGTTTAAAGATAAAAGGCTAAGAACTGCATTAACTATGGCAATAGATAGACAGAAGATAATACAGGAAATTTTACAAGGTTCCGGAGAACTTTCCTACGGTCCGATAACTCAGAATCACTGGGCGTTTGATGATGGGGTGAAAGGTCTTACAATTGGATATAATCCGGATAAGGCTATCGAAATAATCAAATCACTTGGATATATTGATAAAAATAGGGATAAGTATTTTGATAATCTAAATATAGAGATACTTGTTGATCAAAATGATATTATCAAAGTCGCAGTTGCTGAAATGATATCGAGTTATTTAAAGAAAATAGGTGTAATGTCAAGTGTAAAAAAATTAAATACACTTGAATTTATTACAAGACTTGAAAAAGGAGATTTTTCAGCTTTTATCCTTTCGTGGAATATCTCAAAAGAGTTTGAACCTGCACCAATATGGAGCTCTACAGGAAGTTACAATTTTGTAAAATATAATAATCCACAGATAGACCAACTTATTGAGAAAGGTATATTAACACTTGATAGAAAGGAAAGTAAAAAGATATGGTCTGAATTTCAGAGGATTATTGCTGAAGATATTCCTTACACATTCCTCTATGTTGCTTCAAATATCTCATTTGTTAGGGACGGTATTGAAGGTATTGACAGGATGGATAAAAGATTACTTTCTGAAAAAATTGATGAAATATATATTCCAACATCCTCAAGACCTTCAACTGAAGTTGCATTTCGTGAACTTGGTAAACATTTCAGGGAAACTTCAAATATACAGCCAGTGAAGAAGATAGTAACGACTGTTACGGCAGAAGATGTTTTGACAAGAAAATTATTATCACAGCCTGTAGATACAATAAAACCTACTGAGAAAAAGGAAGAAAAACCAGTGGCTACCACAACCGAACAGCCTGTTCAAGAGGTAAAGGAAGAGAAGAAAGAGACAACTATAGTTGAACAAAAACAGGAACAGATAGAACTCCCAAAACCTGAAAAAGTTGCTATGCCTACAATTCCTGATGCTGCAAAAAGATTGGGGATTGAAGGGACAGTTTTTGTAAAGGTTTTGATAGATGAAAATGGAAATGTTATTAAAGCAGAAGTTGTAAAGAGTTTTGGTGGTGGTGTATGTGATCAGGAAGCAATAAACACAGCGATGAAATGGAAGTTTATCCCTGGAAAGGTTAACGGTGTTCCAACAAAGATGGAACAAACAATACCGATTCAGTTTAAATGGAAAAAATAATTTTCAATAATGAAGAATTAGAAAGGATTATAACAAACCTTTCTATGGATGTTATAAATAGTTTTAAAGATAAATACGAACATATCTGCATAATAGGTATAAAAAATAGAGGTGATATAATAGCTAAAAGAATAATGAGGATTTTGAAAACAAAGACAAATTTAAAAATTGATTTTGGTGCTATTGATATCACACTCTATAGAGATGATTTGTCTACTGTTGGCCCAAAACCTTTGATAGGAACAACTGAAATAGATTTTTCGATTGACGGTAAAGTGGTTTTGCTTGTTGATGATGTTCTTTATACCGGAAGAACAATAAGAGCAGCAATAGACGAATTAATAGATTTTGGAAGACCTAAAAGAATATTTCTTTTGGTTGTCATTGATAGAGGAGGAAGGGAATTACCAATTTGTCCAGACTTTACAGGAAAGATAGTTGAATGTGGTGAAAATGAGAATGTATCAGTTTTAATTAAAGAGGTTGATGGTAAAGAAGGTGTATTCATAATTCGCAAGGATGATAAATTATGAAGCATCTACTTGGTATTGAAGATATAACACTCGAAGATATTAATCAGATTATTGAGACAGCAAAAAGTATGAAGTTTGTTCTTGAAAGGAAAATAAAGAAGGTTCCAACATTAAGGGGTTTAACCGTTGCCAATCTTTTCTTTGAGCCAAGCACAAGGACTCTTAATTCATTTTTAATTGCTGAGAGAAGACTTTCAGCTGACACAGTTAACATATCCAAGTCTTTTTCAAGCGTTGAGAAAGGTGAAACATTACTTGATACTGCAAGGAATATTGAAGCAATGAAGGTTGATATTGTTGTTATAAGACACAGTGTTCCTTTTGCTCCACATTATCTCTCTGAAAGAATAAACGCTTCTGTTATCAACGCAGGTGATGGCTCACACGAACATCCTACTCAGGCTTTATTGGATATTCTAAGTATGGTTGAAAAGTTTGGTGATTTAAGAGATTTAAATGTTTCTATAATCGGTGATATACTCCATTCAAGGGTTGCAAGGTCATTGATACTTGCATTGAAAAAAATGGGAGCCAAGATAACTTTATGTGGTCCACCTACACTTTTGCCTGAATATTTTATTAATTACGGGGTTGATATTACATATTGTTTGAAAGAAGCAATAGTAAATAAGGATGTTGTTTATGTTTTAAGAATACAGAAAGAGAGACAGGATGGCTGTTTCATACCAACAATAAATGAGTATATTAGATTTTATTCTGTTACAAAAGAAGTTCTTCAAAAATTTGCTAAAAAAGATGTTGTTATAATGCATCCAGGACCTGTAAATAGAGGAGTTGAACTCGCACCAGATGTTGCTGATGGACCATGGTCGTTAATTTTGCAACAGGTAACCAATGGTGTAGCAGTAAGAATGGCAATAATTTATCTTTTAAGTGGACTTCCAAGGGGTGAAGAATGAAATTACTTATAAAGGATGTAAATCTTTTTGACCCTTTGAATAATATTGATGAGATTGGTAATATATATATTGAAAATGGCATTGTAAAGAAGGAAATCGGTATTCCTGAAATCTCTATATCCGGGAAAGGGCTGTATATATTTCCGGGGTTTATCGATATACACACACACATAAGGGAGCCTGGTGGTGAAGATGTAGAAAATTTTGATAGTGGAAGTAAAGCGGCAGTTTCAGGAGGATACACTTCAATATTTGTTTTCCCAAATACCAATCCACCTATTGATAATAAAGGAATGGTAAGTTTTATTCTTAGAAGGGCAGAAGAAGTTGGTCTTTTGAGAATTTATCCTGTTGGTGCAGCAACCATTGGTAGAGCAGGTGAGAAATTGACAGAGATGAAAGAGATGTATGAGATAGGATGCAAGGCATTCACAGATGATGGAAATACAATAAAAAGTTCAAAAATTGTTAGGAGAGTCCTTGAATATTTAAAAAACACAAAGGCAATTTTTATAGAACATCCTGAAGATAAAGATTTATCAGATAATGGAATAATAAACGAAGGTTTTATATCAATTTCATATGGTGTTAAAGGTATTCCCGATATATCCGAAAGCATTATTGTTTCGAGGGATATTCAGATTGCAAGGTATTTGAATTCCCCAATACATTTTGCACATATCAGTACCCAAACTTCATTAGATATAATTAAATTTGGTAGAGATTCTGGTTGTAATGTTACATTTGATGTTACACCGCATCACTTAATACTTTCCGAGAATGATTTGAGGTTGACTGATTCAAATTTCAAAATGAATCCACCATTAAGAAAGAAAAGTGATTGTGAAGCGTTACTAAAGGCTTTGAAAGAAGGATTTGTTAACGCTATCGCTACAGACCATGCACCGCATCCGTTGTATACAAAAGAACTTGAATTTCCTTTAGCTCCGTTTGGAATTACAGGGCTTGAGACATCTTTTTCTTCTCTTTTTACAAAATTTGTAAATGAAGGGTTATTACCTCTTAAGTCCCTTATAAGTCATCTATCTTCAAAACCAGCAATGATTTTTGATGTTCCATACGGAGAGATAAAAGATGGTGGTTTTGGAGATTTTACTATTGTTGATTTAAAGAAGGAATGGGTTGTAAAAGAAGAGAATTTTTATTCATTATCAAAAAATTCCCCATTTATTGGCTGGAAGATGAAAGGTAAGGTTTTAATGACCGTTGTTGGTGGAAACATTGTTTATAATGAAGGTGAATTTTTAAGGAGGAAGATGTGATAAACAAAGAAAAAGTATTTGAAATTTTTGACAAGGTATTAAAAGGAACAGATGATGTTCAACTAACATTTTCAATGGATGAGTCTATTTTTATAAGATATGCAAATTCTTTTATCCATCAAAATTCAATTTTGAATGATGTTAAGGTTTTTGTTAAAGTGATAAATAAAAATCGAATTGCTTCATCAGTCGCACCATATCTTGAGACTAAATTAATAAAAAATGCAATTAAAGAGGCAAGAAAGATAGCAAGGGTTTCAAAGCCAATTGATGACCTGCCGCCCTTTGTGAGTAGTTCAACAGCCACATCTACTGAAGAAACAAATAGAAATATAGATGTTAAATTATGTTTTAATGTTGTAAAGAAGATAATTAAGAAGTCCGGTAAGTATTCAGCTTATGGCATTCTTAAGTCAGGTAATGTTACCTGGGCAATTGGGAATTCAGCAGGTTTAAGACTCTTTCAATCTATACCAATGGACTATGTCAGCATTATTTATATAAATAATAAGCATTCAGCATTTAAATCATTTAATACGCTTGATTTTGACATTGATAAATTGGATGATTTAAAAAAGAAAATAATGTTCAAGAGTGAACCACATATTATTGAACCTGGTGAATATACTGTTATACTTGAAAGCCCTGCAGTTGCTTCGATATTAGGTCATATGGGATATCTTTCATTTAATGCAAAAGCTGTTTATGAGAAAACATCATTCTTCCAAGAAAATAAAAAGGTTTTTTCTGAAAATGTTACAATCTATGATGATAAAGACTATGAATCTGGATTTCCTTTCCATTTTGACGAGGAGGGTATTGAAAGAAAAAAGGTAACTATCATTGAAAAAGGAATATGTAAAAACGTGACCTGTGATAGATACTATGGTAAAAAGATAGGTAAGGATACAACAGGTCATAGTAGTGGAGGGATAGTTTCAGGACCAATTCCAAACCATCTTGTAATGGAAAAAGGTAATAGTAGCTTAGAAGATTTAGTTTCATCTGTAGATAATGGTATATATGTGTCTAATTTTCATTATGTAAATACAGTAAGACCTTTTGATGTAACTCTAACCGGAATGACAAGATACGGAACTTTTCTTATTAAAAACGGGAAGATAGTAAAGCCGCTAAAGAATCTTAGATTTACTCAGAGTATGGTAGAGGCATTTTCAAATATTGAATCTATATCTTCCGAAATAGAGGTTCATACAGGGAACGATTTTTATAGCATACCAACCCCCTCGCACACAATCTGTCCATCTGTTAAAATAAGCAGGTTTAGATTTAACGGAATTTCGGATGATAGTAAAACTATCTGATATAGAATCTTCCGCAGAGTTATCAAGTAATTATATAATAAATTTAAAAAAAAACCTTGTAAAAAGTGATACATTCCTAAAGAATAAAAAGTTATTAGAAAGATGCTTTGATATAAGAAAACTTCCAGATTTTTTTATCAAGTTTTTATCAACCTTTGACGAAAGTATAGTTGTTGAATTATCAACAGAGGAAAAAATGAAACTTTTTGCAGTTTCCGGAAGTGCAGAAGAAGTTTCAAAGATTGTAAGTGATGTTTACAATAATATACTTTCATTTTCATCCGAATTCGCTTTATTATTTGAGGCATTCCTTATGAAAGTATTTCCACCTATATTTAGTTCTATTGATGAATCCTTAAATTTTGGTTCTAAAATATTAAAGATTTTTGTTGAGTCCACCCAGCATTTAAGTGCAACAGAAAAACAGGTTTTTGATTTTTTTCACAAAGGACCTTACTTCTTAGGTGTTAATATAAAAAGTGTAACACTCGAAGATATTAATAGATTATTGAAAAATTATGATTTTGATGCATCAATCTTCCGTGAGGTAAATAAAATTATAATGGATAGTTTTATCAAAAGGGAAGACATACATATAATTAAATTACTCGAATCAACACAGATAAGTGATTTTTCAGACTTAAACAGTTTCCCATTCGAACAATTCCTTCCTCTTTCAGAAGACACCCAAGTAAAATTTGCAAAATTAGTGTCTTTAAAAGCCAAACAAAATGAAAAAATTCTAAGGGAAAGAGATAAAGAACTTGATATGCTATCATTAAAGGTTAAAACCGAAACAAAAAATATTATCGAAAAATCTTTACATGAATTGCAAGATGTTCTTGATATAAGTTTAAAAGGGGATATAAGTAAGGCAATAGACGGAACTCAGGATGCAATACTGAATATGATGAAGAGGATTAAATTCCACATAAAACTTTTCAGAGGATATACATCAAAGATGCTTGAGGTGGGAAGAAGTATACAGGAAAATAGAGAATTACAGAATATAACATCAGAAAAACTCAAGGCATTTTTACCTAAAGGTTCTGATTGGGAGATAGAGGACTTTGTGATAAATAACTGGAAATCTGATAAATATTTTGAGATAATAGAGCCCAATGTGTTGAAGAATATTCAGAAGATATTTCTAAGAGAATATAAAAAGGACCCGGATAGATTCAAAACACTTGTTGAGCGTTCAAAGAAAAATGTTATTATTGACCCTGTTAAGGTTTTAAAAAATTACCGTGCAATATTTGAAAACATCTTTGAGCCTATGGTTTCTTACAAGATAGTATCGGATTTACTTTTCGTATGGCCACCAAGAGTAGATTCTCAAAATCCTAAAACATTACTTGATGCAAGGGATGCATTACATCTTGTTGGAATTGAGCTTTTACCTTCTGGTAAATTCCATAGATTTTCAAAATCAAGTAAAATAACACCGAAGATTTCTGCTGCAATTATTGAAAAAAATAGGAAAATAGGAAATATTCTAACGAGAAATTTTTCTTCTGTCGTAACTGTTTTGATATATGATATAAGGGGTTCAACATTTATGGCTCATCGCCTAAAAGATGCAGAAAAACAAAGAATGATAATGAATAAATTTAATTATGCTGTATTGAATAATGCTAAAAAAGGTGGAGGTTTTTTACTTAAAGAAATAGGCGATGGCGGAATTATATGGTTTGGCGGTAATTCAAATCAATTGTATAATGATATCTTTAAAACTTTTATGTTAAAAGAAAATCTAAGTATAAGATTTTCTACAGCAGTTGAGGATGAATTTGCAATATTAAAAGACCCAAATTCTGGATACAAGGCTTTAAAAACTGCTATTGGTATCGTTCAATCTGCAGAAGATTTTGTAAAGGAGAATTACGTAAACTATAGGGAATGGTTCGGTGAAATTGCGGAAAAAGAACTATTACATGAAGGAGTGACATATGCACTTCTACCACCTGAATTTAAATCCCTTTTCAAACTTGGTGTTGGAATTGTCAGTGGATTACCTCAGAGAGATATGGTATTTACTCCAAATTCCTTTGGTGATCCTGATATTACAGGTTTTCTTGTTCACGAAGCAAGTGTCTTTTCATCCGGCAAAGCAAAGGAAAGGTCTGTTATTCTTATAGATCATACTACATTAATAAATATAATATTGAATGTTGAAAGATTTTCTCTGTTCAAGGAGTTTGAAACAAAAATGACTGAAAAAGATATTTCGGATAAACTTTTGCAAATTCTAAAAATGAGAGAGGATGAAAGAGAGTACTATTTTGAAGGATGCAGGATAAAAAGAGCCGGAATTTATTATATTGATGAACTTGATAAGAGTAAACAGCTTGTAATAAATCCTGCTAATTTTGAGTTTGATATTCAGGAGAATGGAGATTTTATTACGGAAAAAGGAAGAATAAAAATAGTATATCAAGTTATTCTTGAAGAAAGAAAAGATGAGATCTGAATTCGAAATAGCCGCAGAGATAATAAAAGCTATAAATTCACCAAGGAAAACAATTGATGAAATTCTACATATAATAATGCTGAATATATCTGAAATTATACAGGCTGAAGCTTGGACATTATTTCTTATAGATGAATCTACGAATGAATTGATATTCTATGATGTTTTTGGTGAAAAAAAGGAAGAATTAACAGGTTTAAGAATACCTAAGGATAAAGGAATAGTAGGTTGGGTTGTGAAGAACAAAAAACCCATTCTGGTTCCCGATGTAAGTAAAGATCCAAGGTTTTTTTCCGATATTGATAAGAAAAGTAAATTCAAAACAAAATCCATACTTGCAATACCGATGATCAGTAAAGGAAATCTCGTTGGTGTCATTGAAATTATAAATAAGAAGGGAGAATCAGAATTTAGTAATAATGACTTAAAATTAGTTAAAACTTATGTTGAACAAGCAGCACTTGCTTTTGAAAATGCAACACTTGTGAAAAAACTTAATCAGAAGATAAAATATTTAACCTTAATCTCTCGAATAAACAGAAATATAACATCATTTCTTGAAATTAGTAAATTATTAAAAAAAAGTGCAGAGATTATAAGAGATGCCTTTAACTATCATTATGTTTATATAGGTGTCTTTACAGATGATAGATTGATTGGTGATTTTTCTATTTCAAAAGGATTTAAAATTGACATAAATTATTTCGAACAGAAAGATGTCATTAAAAATATCCGCAAAGAAAAAAGTTTTATTATTGTAAATAATATACCTGAAGATAAAAGTATTTTAAAGACAAAATCTGAATTATACCTTCCACTGAAGAAAAGAGGTAACATACTTGGAGTTATTGATATTGGGAGTTTAAAAAATTATGATTTTAATAAAGAAGAGGTTGATGTTCTTCTTCAGGTTGCAAACCAGCTCACAATAGCAATTGAAAACGCAAAATTATATAATAGAATATTAGAACTTGCATATAAAGATGATTTAACGGGTTTTTACAACTATCGCTTTATTGAAGAACCACTTGAAAAAATACTAATTGATGCAAAAGAGAAAAAATACCCAGTCTCATTAATCTTTATGGATATTGACCATTTTAAATGGGTTAATGATGAATATGACCATCTTGTAGGCAGTAAAACATTACAACTTGTTGCAAAGAGGATAAAAAAATATCTTCCTGATGGTGTTATATCAGTTAGGTATGGTGGCGATGAGTATATACTGATACTACCAAGGACTGAATTGATGGATGCCATTAATTTTGCCGAATTTTTGAGAAAAAAGCTTGCTGAAAAAGATTTTGAGATATCAAAAAAATGCAGGGTTAGAATAAGGGCAAGTTTTGGTGTGTCTTCATTTCCCAACTATGCAAAGAACAAAGAAGAATTAATTAGAAATGCTGATATTGCAATGTATAAAGTAAAAGAGATATGCAGAAACAATGTGGCATATTTTTATAAAGAAAGGGTGATAATGGTCAATGAATGAAAAGAATGTTATAAATATTTTGAAAGATATTAAATATCCAACTACACTTGCACTTGTAGATAATATCTATACTGGTCTTGGTTCTTATATACCATCATATGGCTCCCTCAAACTGATTGATATGTCTCATAGAGAAGGTGTGAGAACATATGAAAGGACTTTATCATTTCTTTTTTCTTATATAGCATATAAACATAATTGCACAATTAAGATAGAGCATTCATTTGGTGGGGCATTATTTGGAGAAATTGTAAAAGGGAAACTCGACCTTAGAGAAGTAAAGAAAGAGATGCTAAAAGTCATAAAAGATGATGTTAGAATTGTTGAAACAAGGGTATCCAAGATAGAGGCTATGAACATCTTTAAGAAGGATGGGAGCATAGAAGATTTTAATACTATAAAATACCTTTCAAAAGAATTTATTCCAATCTATTGCCTTAATAATTATATGAGATATTTTGCAGGACCGTTACTACCTTCAACTGGATTTATAAAGATTTTTCACATAAAAGAACTTGATAATGGATTCCTTATTATTTTGCCATCATCTGAAGATCCTTTCAGGCTATCAAAGATAGAAAAAAGGACGAAATTGCTGAATACCTATAACGAATCAAATCAATGGGCTGAAATACTTGGAATTGGAAGTGTTGGAGAATTGAATGACGCTATAGTTTCCAACAGAATATCTGATATAATAAAGGTAGCAGAGTCTTTTCATGAAAAAAAGATTGCTTATATTGCAGACGAAATTACTAAAAGAAAATCAAAGATAATACTTATAGCTGGACCAAGTTCTTCTGGTAAGACAACTTTTTCAAAGAGGCTTGGTGTACATCTCAGAGTAAACGGAATAAAACCAAAGGTGATAGGTCTTGATGATTATTTTGTTGATAGAGATAAGACACCAAGAGATGAAACAGGTGCTTATTATTTTGATTCTATAAAAGCGTTGGATTTGGACCTTTTTAATAAACACCTTACGAGTCTGATAAAGGGAGAGGAAATTGAAATTCCAACATTTAATTTTAAAAAGGGAAAAAGAGAATGGAATGGTAATAAAATGAAACTTGAAAAGGATGAGGTTATAATTATTGAAGGATTACATTCATTGAATCCTCTTTTAACAGAGTCAATAAAAGAAGAATTAAAATTTAAAATATATGTTAGCGCATTGACTCAACTTAATATCAATAGCCTGAACAGAATACCAACAAGGGATGTAAGACTGATAAGAAGGATTTTTAGGGATACTTTATTTCGCGGGAATCCACCCGCTGTTACACTTGCAAGATGGAAGAGTGTAATAAAGGGCGAAGAAGAACATATCTTCAAATTCCAAGAAAACGCAGATGTTATGTTCAATTCCTCACTTGTTTATGAACTTGCAGTTTTAAAGAATTATGTTGAAACTCCTTTAAGGTCTATAACTTATGATGATGAATATTATTGTGAAGCATTGAGATTGCTAAATTTCTTGAATCATTTCCTTCCAATATCTGAAGATGAAATTCCACCTACTTCAATATTGAGGGAATTTATTGGTGGGAGCAGTTTCAGGTATTAAACTGCTTCAACTCTTTTAATCTCAGGGATTTCTCTTTTTATTTCTTTTTCAACAATATTTCTTAAAGTATCATTCATTGATGGACAACCTCTGCAAGCGTATTCAAACCTTACCTTAACAATGCCATCTTTTACACTTATAAGTCTTATATCCCCACCATCCCTTCTTAAAATACTTCTTATTCTTTCAAGAACCCTTTGAACTTCCTTTTCCATATTATTTCCTTTCTGCTATTTTAGATATATGATTATAAAAGTCAAATAAAATTATCAACTTGACTTGAATTTTATTGTTTTTATAATGGTAATATGTTTATAAGTGGTTATTTGAGAATAGATGACCTTGTTTTTAAAAAGAGGATAGAAGAATTAAATAAGATTCTTGATAGGTGTGTTTTATGCCCAAATGAGTGTAAGGTTAATAGAAATAAGGGAGAAAAAGGAAAATGTAATAGCGATTCAAGATTGAAGATTTCATCTTTTCATCTGCATTTTGGAGAAGAACCACCGGTTTCAGGTAGGAATGGTTCTGGAACAGTATTCTTCTCAGGATGCCCTTCAAGATGTGTTTACTGCCAGAATTTTTCAATATCACAGTTCTGTGAAGGACACTATGTAAGTGTTGAAGAACTTTCAGTTATTATGCTTGAATTACAGATTAAAGGTGCGCATAATATTAACCTTGTTACACCAACACATTTTATTCCACAAATAGTTAATGCAATTTTTATTGCAAAAAAAGATGGATTAAATATCCCAATTGTGTATAATACCTTCGGTTATGAAAAAGTTGACACATTAAAACTGATTGATGGAATAGTTGATATTTATATGCCTGATATGAGATACAGTTCAAATGAAAATGGTGAAAAATTTTCAGATGTAAAAAATTATGCCAAATATAATAGAAATGCAATAAAAGAAATGTATAGACAGGTTGGTGATTTAGTCATGGAAGATGGAGTTGCAAGAAAAGGTTTACTTGTAAGGCTACTTGTTCTTCCCAATAATATTAGCGGAACGGTTGACTCTTTAAATTTTTTGTACAATGAAGTTTCAAAAAATACATATATAAGTTTGATGGACCAGTATTATCCATATTACAAAGCAATGGAATTTGATGAAATAAACAGATTTTTGAAAAGAGAAGAGTATTTAGAAGTATATAGAATTGCAAGTAAATTTAGAGGACACCTTCAAAACACAAGAGGATTTATATGATTTATAAGATCGAGGTTTCGAAAAAATTTGGATTGGGAGAAAGCAATGAATTAAAAACACTTGCTGCATTTTCCGGTATAAATGTTGATAATATAGAGGTTGTTGATGTTTATTTTATAAAAGGAAATATTTCTTACAATGATGCAGATTTTATCGCTAAAAATATAATTGTTGACCCGGTTATAGAAGATTACATAATTAACGATTCGTTTAAGAGATTCGACAATTCAATACTTATCACTTTTAAACCATCTGTTTTTGATTCAACAGGAGAGACCCTTCTCAACATATGTAATACATTAAATCTTAAAGTTGAAAATGCAAGAACAGGGAAAAGATATAACATAAAAGGTAAAATTAAAGTGGAAGAAAAAGAATATCTTATAAAAAGTATCCTGTCAAATCCTGTTATAGAAGATGTTATTGAAGAAGAAGAAAGGGTATTTATATATGTTCAGGATTATAATTTTAAATATATAGAAGTTCCTATATTATATGCTAAAGATGACGAACTATTGAAGATTTCAAAAGAAGGTGTTCTTTCTTTATCACTTGAAGAAATGAAGGCAATAAAGAAGTATTTTGTGGATTTGGGAAGGAATCCAAGTGATTGTGAACTTGAGACAATAGCACAAACTTGGAGTGAGCATTGTTATCATAAAACTTTTAAAGCAGATATTATTTTAAATGGTGAAAATAAAGGTTCTCTTTTTAAGGATTATATAAAGAAGGCAACAGATGAAATCGCTTCGAAGATCTGTCTTTCAGTATTTAAAGATAATGCCGGTGTTATAGAATTCGACAAAGATTATGGTGTAACTTTTAAGGTCGAAACGCACAATCATCCTTCTGCGATTGAACCTTATGGTGGTGCTGGAACAGGTATAGGTGGTGTTATAAGGGATACTATTGGAACTGGGAAAGGTGCAAAACCAATTGCAAACACTGATATCTTTTGTTTCCCTAATCCAGATTCAAAATCACCTAATCTTCCACCAAGAAGGATTATAAGAGGTGTCGTAAAAGGTGTTGCGGATTATGGAAATAGAATGGGTATTCCTACATTGAATGGTGCAATAATATTCAGTGATGATTTTCTATATAACCCACTTGTTTTTTGTGGTAGTGTTGGGATTATAAAGAAAAAAGATATTGAAAAGAAGGTGGAGCCCGGGGATATAATTCTCCTTGTTGGTGGTAGGACAGGAAGGGATGGTATTCATGGTGCTACATTCTCATCAAAAGAACTTGATGATGAATCTTTTGAAAAGTCAATAACCGCTGTTCAGATAGGAAATCCAATCGAAGAAAAAAAGATGCTGGATTGTATCCTTAAGGCAACAGATGAAGGATTGATAAAGAGTATTACTGATTGTGGAGCAGGTGGTTTGTCTTCTGCAATAGGTGAGATGGGGAAAGACACAGGTGCAGAAGTTCATCTTGAAAAGGTCCCTTTGAAATATAAGGGATTATCATATACTGAGATATGGATATCAGAATCTCAGGAAAGGATGGTTCTTGGAGTAGATTACAAAAATTTAGACAGGATTATTAAAATTTTTAAGGAGGAAGATGTTGAAGCAACAGTATTAGGAAAGTTTACAGATGATAAAAAATTAAAATTATACTATAATGAAAAAAAGGTTTGTGAACTTGATATGGATTTCTTGCATAATGGTATACCGAAGAGGGTATTGAATGCTAAGATAAGAGAAAGAGAATCAATAACAGAAATCCCTGATACAGAAGATTATGAGGAATTGTTTTTGAAATTGATTTCCCTACCAGATATTGCAAGTAAAGAATGGGTTATTAGACAATATGACCATGAGGTTCAGGGTGGAAGTGTGTTAAAACCAATGAATCCTTCACCACAGGATGGGGCAGTAGTAAAGCCTTTACTTGATTCCAATAAGGCTTTGGTGATATCAAATGGAATAAATCCGAATTTTGGTAAGATAAATCCTTACTGGATGGCAGCTTCTTGTATAGATGAAGCTTTAAGGAATAATGTTTCTTGTGGTGGGGATATAGAAAAATGTGCTATACTTGATAATTTTTGTTTTGGTGATGTTGAAGACGAATATGTATTAGGAGACCTATTATTGACTGCAAAAGGTTGTTATGATTTTGCAAAATACTATCGTGTTCCTTTTATTTCAGGTAAAGATAGTTTAAATAATAAATATAAGATTGATAAGGATTTAATCTCAATACCGCCGACATTGTTAATTTCAGCAATATCTGTAATAGATAGTGAAAATATTTGTAGTTCCGATTTTAAGGAAGAGAATAATCTCATATACCTGATTGGAGAAACAAAAGAGGAATTTGGCGGTTCTCAGATCTCGAAAATAATAAATATATCCGGTGTGGTCCCAAGGGTAAATACAGATTTTGCAAGGGATATACTTTTGAGAATTAGAAATGGAATAAGAAGGAATTTATTCAAGTCAATCCATGATATTTCAGATGGTGGATTAATTGTTTCTTTATCAGAAATGTGTTTTGCAAATAGAATAGGTGCTGAGATAAAATTGGCTCCTCAAATAAATCCTTTTGTTTTTTTATTCAGCGAATCAAATTCAAGATTTATTGTCGAAGTTGATAAGGATAAAAGTGATGAATTCGAAAGATTTTTCCAAGGCCTTCCATTTATTAAAATTGGGAAAACAATAAGAGATTACATAAAGTGTTTTAAAGATAAAAGAGAAATAATTTCATTAAATATCAGTGATGTATATAAAATATACAGGGAAGGAATAAAATGGTAAAGGTTCTAAACCTGCGAGGTCCGGGAACAAACTGTGATAGAGAAACAGAATTTGCATTCATTAAAGCTGGTGCATCTGTTGAAAACATATATATAAAAAGCCTTATAGAGAATAGGGAAAAGATTAAAGAATTTCAGATTGTAGCAATTCCGGGTGGTTTTACTTTTGGAGATGACCTTGGTGCAGGGAAGGTTTTTTCAATATTGCTAAAAAATTTTTTGTTTAATGAATTGAAAGAGTTTATCAATAGAGGAGGATTAATAATCGGTATATGTAATGGTTTTCAGATACTTGTTAAGACAGGTTTAATACCCGGAATAACAGACGAACAGATTATGACCTTGACCACGAATAAAATTGGTATGTTTTATGACGGATGGATAAAAGTAAAAAGGTCTAGTAAAAGAACACCTTTTCTTTTTGATATAGATGAAATACCGCTTCCTGTTGCTAACAAGGAAGGCAGGGTAATATTTAAGGATGATGCTTCAAGAAATCTAATAATTGAAAATGAACTTATTGCCTTAAAATATGTTGGTTTTAATCCTTCAGGCTCAGAATTCGATATTGCAGGTATGACTGATATAACAGGAAATGTTTTTGGTCTAATGCCACATCCTGAAAGGAATATTTTCAGGCATTCTACACCTGATGCAAAAAATGGTGGTGATGGTTTTAAGATATTTAAAAACGGAGTAGAATATTTTAAATAGTAAAGATTTTAATCTATCTTTAATAGCATATGAGACTCTGAGAACATTCTCACTAACTACAAATTATAATAGATGGATTATAAACTTATTCAGACCATATATTGGAAAGAAAATACTCGAAATTGGATGTGGAATAGGTAACCTAACTTATTATTTAAAAGATTTTGGTGAATTAGAATGTATTGATATATCTGAGTATTTTATTTCCCATATTAGAATTGATTATCCAAAAATTAAATTTTATAATTATGATATATCTTCTTCTGATGTCCTTGCTTTATCAAATAGACATTTTGATACAATCGTTTGTGTTAACGTTTTAGAACATATAAAGGATGATAGAAAGGCACTTGAAAATATTTTTAAACTACTCAGGAAAGGTGGCAGATTACTTTTATATGTTCCTGCATTGAGTTATTTGTTTGGTAATGTTGATAAAAACTTGGGACATTTCAGAAGATATAACAAAGAACCATTGGAAAATTTATTAAAAGAGGTTGGTTTCAAAATTGAAAAAATACATTACAGCAATTTTTTAGGTATTTTTGGTTGGTTTGTAACCAGTAAATTGAGAAAAAAGGAAAGACTATCGTACTGGCAGATTCTATTATTTGATAAATTAATCCCTTTTATAGAAAAAGTAGAAAAGAAGTCTATTCCTCATATAGGGTTATCAATTGTTGCAATTGGGAGAAAATAATTTAATTATCTATAACTCTATAAATAACAAGATATTTAGGTTTTTCTAATTCAATAATTTTTTGAACATTGAAGATAACTAAAACAGAATCAAAAAATATTTCTTTCTCTTTTCCTTCTTTACCCGAATCAATAAAGCAGAGATAAATATTTTTATAGTCTTTAAAATCATCCTTCTTAATGATCAGTTTTCCATAAATTGAATAGTCTTTCCATTTTTTGTTACCGAAAAATGGATTAATTAATTTGCCGACTTCTCCATTACAAATTACAATGTCAGATTCTATTGTATTATTGTAGACTATGTCTTTTAACAGTAATTTTTCTTTCTGAAAGTTATAAAGTTTAAGGCTTATTAAAAAAGAAATAATTAAAAGTAAAATAGAAGAGAGGAATAAGAAATGTTTTACATATCTAATTTTTTTTATGAAATCAGAGTAAATTATAATCAATAAAGGAAGAACCGGAATCATAAATCTTTGTCCCTTTATAAGCGTCTCATAAAATGTGTTTCCTTTGTCAATATAATAATAAAATGAGAAGAAGAAGATATTTAATAGGGTAGGAAGAGAGAGAATTATATATTTTTTTTGTTTTAGAGAAGAAAAAAATATTAGAAGCATAAGAGGGTATATCAGATTTAATGCTAAGATGTAGTATAACCCACTTTTTTTTAAATAACCCAAAGAATGACCACCAGCACCAGTAGGTAGATAAAAAGGTGCGAATAAACCTTCCATTACAAATATATTGTAAATTGCCTGGATTACTAAGAATATCAATATTCCAAGTAAGATAGAAAATATAGCCTTTCTTTTAAGAATAATGTAACCAAGCAATATCCCAAATATTATAACGGCATTGGAATATCTCAGTAGTAATGAATAGCCAAGAAATAGACCTGATAAAAAATACTTCTCACGCATGATTAGATAAATTCCGGATAGAATGAAAAACATAGATGGTATATCACTCATCATTGTTCTTGAATACAGAACTAATGAAGGATGTAAAAGTAAAAGAATGGAAAAATAATAAGGAATATTTAGTATTGTCAGGATTTGTAAAAAAATGAAGAAAGTTAAAAGATACAAAATAAAATTAACAAGAAATCCAAAACGCCAATTAATTGAAGTGAATGGAAAAAGTAAAATAGAATTACCTGGTGGGAATTTTGAAAACATGTGTTTTTCACCAATAACAGTTGCAGTTGTTGGATAAATACCTGCCTTATCGAGAAAGAAAGTTCCTTTTTTTAGAGTATAGGAAGTTGTGAGATAATCACACTCATCCATTATTGAATAAAATGGTGGATAAAATAAAAAAAATAAAAAAAATATATAAAAAATAGATAAAAAAAAGATGATTTTTTCATTAATCCTTATTAATTTCATTATTAATATTATTATTCACTTTTCCGTTAAGTCAAGAAAATAAAAAAATAGATTTAATTCGGGAAGATCAGGGACATGGTGGTACAATTTATTATAATTAACATTTAAGTTTTGTCTAAAAATTTTATCAT
>CBFGJG010000028.1:0-26937 GCA_965649055.1 Caldifarciminota bacterium | reverse complement strand
TTTAAGGGATATTGAAGGAGAAATTTTAATTATTTGTGGAAATATTGATGATTATTCGAATAATCTGAAAGATAGAATTCTTTACTCTGGTGGGAATATATTAAAGGAAAGGTTAAACATTGGTTTTTTCACAGCAGAAACGAAAGAGATTGAAATAACCGTATTTGATATTTCAGGAAGAATTTTATATAAAAAGAAAGATTCCTTTAATAAAGGATTTAATACAATTCAAACAGACATATCAAAATCAGGTATTTATTTCCTGAAGATTACAGATGGAAGGGAAAAAATAATAAAAAAGATATTATTGATAAGATAGCTTTTTATAAAGATTTTCAAAATTTTCTCCCGTCTTTTCAAATGAAAGATTTAAAGCTGTCTTCCTTGCATTTTCTGCGAGTTTTTTAAGTAATTTTTTATCTTTATATAGTTTTAATACATAATTCTTAATCCCTGAATAATCATTAGGGCTTTTCATGGAAAAGCCATTGTATTCATCACGAATTAGATACTCGTCCTTTTTTACAAAATAAAATGGTGAAGTGATGACAGGAGTGCCAGAAGATAAAGATTCAAATATTACGAGTGAGTAATGATCACATTGATAAGATGGGGTCAAAAATAAATCCACACCAGGAAAATAGTTTTCAGTATCCTTTACAAAACCTGCAAAATAAATATTCTTAAGTTTTTTTTCTATCACCTTATCAATAAAGATATTCCCTTCTAAAGAACCCATTGCAATAAGTTTTATATCATTATAATCTTTTAGCAGTTCCATTGCCTTTATCAAAGTTCCAAACCCTTTTCTGTCTGTCCTCATATCACCAGCAAAAAGTAAGATGAAGTCATCCCTTTTTAAACCAAATTTTTCTATCAACATCTTTCTTGAAATATCCTTTTTTTCAGGTGTAAATTTATTTATATCAACACCATTTGGTATAACACTTATTTTTTCACCGGGAATATTACAATAATTTTTAATTTCGTATTTTACCTTAGGTGATACTGCAACAATTATCTTTGCAAGATATCTGAAGCATAATTTCTCCCAGAATGCATTGAAAGAATGATAGAAATAATGATAAATCTTTTTTATCTTATGTTCGTTAATCTTTTTTAATTCTTTAACCCAGTAAGAATGACAGAAATGGACATGGTTTATGTGATGTTTATGTAAGAATGTATTGGCTCCGTTTAAATGAATTAAATCTGGTTTTAAAAAGAATAAGACAAAATCAGAAATAACAGAAAAAATAATCTGTTTTAAAATATTTGGTTTTTCAAATAAAACAATTATTTTGATTAACCTTATATTCTCATACTTTTTTAGACTTTCATCAAATTTGCATCCTATAAGAAATAAATTATGTCCTTTTTTTGCTAAATATTTGGCAAGTTCAGTATTAACAATACCCTGCCCATCATTGTATACGAAATTATGTGTTATAATAGCAATTTTCATTATATCTCTTTTACGAGTTCTAAAAACCTCCTATAAGGAATAGCTGTCCATGATTCAGCCTTGGAAGCACCTAAGGATAGACTTATCATAGAGACCTTTGCTGCTGTTTCTTCGTCAGGTGCCTCATAAATGTCAAGGAAATCATATGGACCAAGTAATGCATAGTGCGCGATGAATTTAACTTCAGGGCATTTTTCCTTTACTTTTTTCATCCATTTTTTTCCTGTTCCTGCCCTGTCTTTCATATGTTTTGTAACTTCTGGTGAGAGTTTTGTTAACAGAATATAAGTTGACATAGAACCTCCTTTTTTGTAAATCATTTTTATATGTGGTATTCCTGCTTCAGTAAATACATTTCCTACACTTCTAAAACCAAAGTTTTTATAAAATTCTTCGAGGTATTTCTGGGAATGAATCATTATTTTTTTAACACCTTTTTTCTCTGCATATTTTATAAGCTCTCTTGTAATAATTTTACCAAATCCTTTACCCCTGTATTCCTTTAATACAGCAATCCTTCCAAGCCTGTAATCTTTACCATCAAAATAGAATCTACCTGTTCCAACAGGTTTTCCATCATAATAAAGGATTAAATGAGTTGCAATATCGTCAAATTTATCAACTTCTATATTTCTATCAATTCCCTGTTCTTCAACAAAAACCTTCTCTCTTATCTTATATGCTTCCTTAAAACCATTTTTACCTTTCTTAAAAACAATCTTAAACATTTATCTCCAGAGATATATCAATTGCCTTTACTGAATGGGTTAATGCACCAACTGAAATGTAATCGCAACCAGTCTTAGCAATCTCGTATACGTTATCAAGATTTACACCACCTGAAACTTCTGTAATCACATTATGCTTTTTGCATATTTCAACTGCTTTTTTAATATCATTGATCTCCATATTATCAAGTAGAACCCTTTTTGCCCCATATTTAATTGCTTCTTTAAGTTCTTCTATATTTTTTACTTCTATTTCGCCATTCACTTTTTCCAAAGCATTTTTTATTCCACCTACTATAGCAATGTGATTATCTTTTATCAGGACAGCATCAAATAAACCGAATCTATGATTTTCTCCGCCACCTACTTTAACTGAATATTTCTCAAGTATTCTCAGGGTTGGTGTAGTTTTGCGTGTATCGAGAATTTTTGAACTTGTTCCTTTTATTTTATCTACAAACATTCTTGTTAATGTTGATATACCACTCATTCTTTGTAAAAAATTTAATGCAACCCTTTCGCCTTTTAGAATTACCTTTGCATCACCTTTTATTATCGCTATCTTACCTGGATTTACCCATTCACCTTCTTCAACTATCTTATCAAATTCTACCTTACCGAGTTCTTCAAAGACCCATTTTACAACATCTAAACCCGAAATAATAGCCTTTTCTTTTAATTGAAAATATCCTGATATGATTAGGTTGTCAGGAATTACTGAATCTGTAGTTATATCACCTTTACCTATATCTTCCTTTAATGCTTCTTTTATTATCTTTAATACCTTTTCTTTCTCTAATCTGTTCATTCATCATCCTCCTGATTTTGTCTCTTAAAATTGCTGCCTTTTCAAATTCCATCATTGATGCGAGTCTATGCATTTCCTTTGTCATTTCTTCTATCTTCTCAAGTCTTTCGAGCTCACTCGTAAAACTAATTTCTTCTTCGTCAAATTTTTCCTTTGCATCTGCTACTGCTGTAGTAGATAAGATTTCTTCCTTTGTTTTCTGTATGCTTACAGGTGTAATATTGTGAATTCTGTTATATTCAATCTGTTTATTCCTTCTTCTTTCCATCTCCATCAGGGCTTCTTTTATCGAATCAGTAATATTATCAGCATAAAGTATTACCTTTCCTCTAACATTTCTTGCAGCCCTTCCGGAAACCTGAATCAGTGATGTCTTAGACCTTAAAAATCCTTCTTTATCAGCGTCAAGAACAGCAACAAGTGATACCTCTGGAAGATCAAGTCCTTCCCTTAATAGATTTACACCAACAAGGACATCGAACTCTCCGAGTCTTAAACCCCTTAAAGTTTCTACTCTTTCAAATGCATCAAACTCTGAATGGATATATCTTACCTTAATTCCGAGATTGAATAAATATTCTGCAAGGTCCTCTGCCATCCTCTTTGTGAGAGTGGTAACAAGGACCCTTTCATTTTTTTCTACCCTTTCCCTTATCTCTCTTATAAGGTCATCTATCTGATTCTTTGTGGGTTTTATTATTACTTCCGGGTCAACAAGCCCTGTTGGTCTTATTATCTGTTCCACCACTTCGCCTGAAACACTTATTTCATAATCGTCTGGTGTTGCTGAGACAAATATTATGTATGGAACGAGAGAGATGAATTCTTCAAATCTTAAAGGTCTATTTTCAAGTGCGGAAGGTAACCTGAAACCGTAATCAACGAGGGTTTGTTTTCTGGACCTATCACCATTGAACATTCCTCTTAATTGCGGAACCGTAACATGGGATTCATCTATGATACATAAGAATTCTTTGGGAAAATAGTCTAAAAGGCAGGAAGGTCTTTCACCTGGTTTCCTGCCAGATAGATGCATTGAATAATTTTCAATACCGGGGCAATATCCAATCTCCCTTAAAAGTTCTATATCATATCTTGTTCTTGCTTCGATTCTCTGCGCTTCGAGGTATTTACCATTATTTAAAAACCATTTAACTCTCTCTTCAAGTTCCTTTTCTATATTCTTTATTGCTGTTTCAATTTTCGGATATGGTGTTACGAAATGTTTTGCTGGATATATAACAAGTGATTCTTTTTGTTTTAGTTTATGACCGGAAACAGGATCAAACATATATATATTTTCAATCTCGTCGCCGAAAAATTCTATCCTGTAAGCAAATTTTTCGTAAGTAGGGAATAAATCAACCACGTCCCCTTTTACCCTGAATGTTCCTCTTATAAATTCTATATCATTCCTTGTGTATTGTAAGTCTACAAGTTCCTGTAAGAATGTATCTCTTTTTAAGATATCGTTCTTTCTAATTATTTTTATCATACTTTTGAAATCTTCTGGTGTTCCAAGACCATATATGCAAGATACACTCGAGACTATTATTACGTCTTCTCTCTCAAGTAATGATGTGGTTGCTTTCAATCTCAATCTATCTATATCTTCATTAATTGAAGCATCTTTTTCAATGTAAGTATCTGTATCTGGTATGTAAGCTTCAGGCTGATAATAATCGTAATAGCTTATAAAATATTCAACTGCATTTTCAGGGAAGAAAGACTTGAATTCACCATAGAGTTGTGCTGCAAGTGTTTTATTATGTGAGATCACAATAGCAGGCATATTAATCCTTTCAAGCACATTAGCTATTGTAAATGTCTTTCCAGAGCCAGTAACACCTAAAAGTGTATTGAACTTATTACCATTTTTTAATCTTTCAACAAGTTTTTCTACTGCTTCTTTCTGATCACCTGCAAGATTAAATTTAGTATGAAGTTTTAACATATTAAAATTTAATATAAAAAAATCTTTAGTCAATATAAAAATTTTACTTGAAAGATTTAAAAGTTAATATAATATACTTTTATGAAATTTGTTGTTGCTATAGACGGAACATGTGCCTCAGGTAAGAGCACAACTGCAAGGAATGTTGCAAGAAGGCTTGGATGGTATTACCTTGATACCGGTGCAATGTACCGTGCTATTGCTTATTTTGTTTTGAAAGAAAAGGTTGACCCCCATGATGCGAAAATGGTTGAAGGTATGGTTGAAAAGGTGGATATTGAAATAAAAATGGAAAATGGTCAGAGAACTATTATAAACGGGGAAGATGTTTCTGAGAAAATAAGGACACCTGAGATTGACAAAGCCGTTACACCTGTTTGCAAATATAAGAAAGTAAGGGAAAAAATGGTTGAGCTCCAGAGAAAAATTGCTGAGAATAAGAATATTGTCTGCGAGGGTAGAGATATGGGAACTGTTGTTTTTCCTGATGCACAGGTAAAGATTTTTATGGATGCGGATATAGATGAAAGGGCCAAAAGAAGACTCAAAGACCTTATTGATAAAGGAATTAATATCACTTTTGAACAGGTTAAAGAAGACCTCGTAAGAAGGGATAGGGAAGATACTTCAAGGGAAGAAGCACCTTTAAAGATGAGTGATGGAGCAGTCTTTATTGATACTACTAAACTCACCATTGAGGAACAGATTGAACTTGTTATTAAAGAGATAGAAAAGAAAATTCGTTTATGAGATTAATATGGTTTTATAGCGACCTTTTGCTTAACTGGTTATTTAGATTCATATACGGTCTTGAAGTTTATGGCTTGAAGAATATTCCCCAAAAAGGTCCTTTTATTGTTGCAGCAAACCACAGATCCAATTGGGATCCGCCTGTTCTTGGTGCAGCACTCTTCAAAAAAGAGGTTAATTTCATAAGCAAAAAATCACTTTTTAATAATAAATTATTTGCTATGCTTATCTCTTATTATAATGCATTCCCAGTGGATACGCAGGGATTTGACAGGGAAGCAATAAAGAAATTTATTGAACTTCTAAGGGATGGCAGGGTGGTTGTTATCTTTCCGGAAGGAACAAGGTCAAGAACAGGTGTTTTTCTTCCACCTAAAAGTGGAATTGGTTATGTTGCTATGAAGATGAAGGTTCCTGTTCTCCCTGCATTAATATGGGGGACACACGAACCTATGATATACCACATTTTAAGAATAAGGCCTTATTTTGTCGCTTTTTCAAAACCTTTATATCCGCCTGATGTTCCTTTAACATCAAAGTCTGCTCAAGAATTCTCTGAAAAAATTATGGACGAGATTAAAAAACTTGCTTTATGGAAATAAAAATTGCAAATCATTCAGGTTTTTGCTTTGGTGTTATGAGAGCCCTTGAAAAAATTGAGGAATTGAAGAAGAAAGCAGATTTACCAATATATACTTTTGGGCCAATCATACATAATCCACAGGTTGTTGATAAATTGAAATCCGAAGGTGTCCTGCCAATAGAAAATCTTGAAGATATCAGGGGAAAGGGATATCTTGTGATAAGGTCGCATGGTGTAGATAAAAATATAATAAAAAAGGCTGAAAATATGAATTTTAACATAGTTGACGCAACCTGTCCTTATGTGAAGAGGGTTCAGGAGATTGCTTTAAAACTGGTTGATGAAGGTTATAAGGTTATAGTGGTGGGAGATGAAAACCACCCTGAGGTTCAAGGTATCCTACAGTTTACGGAGGCGAAGGCGGAGATTTTTAAAACAGGAATGGATTTAGGTAATAACAGTAAAATTGGCGTTGTTGTTCAAACAACCCAATCAGTTGAAAATCTTATAAAAGCTATAGCATACCTAATTCCATTTAGTTCTGAAATACGAATCTACAATACGATATGTAATGCAACAACATTAAGACAAACATCAGCAAAACAACTTGCAAAAGAAGTTGATGTAATGATTGTAATAGGAGGTAAGAACAGTGCAAATACAACAAGGCTTGCTTCAATCTCAAAGGAAATATGCCCTAATGTGTATCATATTGAAACAGATGATGAATTAAAACCGGAATGGTTTAAGGATGTTAAAAAAATTGGAATAACAGCAGGTGCTTCAACACCTGATTGGATTATTCAGAAAGTTTACAATAAAATAAGTAAAATAGGGGAGGTTTTTAATGAAAAAAGAACAATTTCCAGTTGAAAACAAAGATGATAAGGAGATGGAAAATCTCCTATCGGAGTATATGGATAAGGAAAATCCCAAGATAGGACTTGTAAAGGGTAGGGTTGTAAGGGTGACAGATAAAGAAGTCATTGTGAATGTAGGTTTAAAATCAGAAGGGATTCTGCCACTTTCGGAATTTGGAGAAAACGAGAAAGTCAAGGTTGATGACATAATTGATGTCTACCTTGAGGACCTTGAAGGTGAACACGGACTTGCCCAGATATCCAAGAAAAAAGCAGATTTTATGAAAGTATGGGATGATATAAAAAATGCATTTGAAAACAATATCAATGTGCAGGGTAAAATCTTAAGAAGGGTAAAAGGTGGACTTATGGCAAGTGTTTTCGGGGTTGAGGCATTTTTACCGGGCTCTCAGATTGATGTTAAAAATGTTGATAACATCGATGATTTTGTTGGTAAAGAATTACCTTTAAGAATAATTAAACTGAACTGGAAGAGGAGGAACATAGTTGTTTCGAGAAGGGTAATACTTGAGGAAGAAAAAGAATTAGAAAGGAAAAGATTTTTCAGTACTGTAAAGGAAGGAGATGTTCTTGAAGGTGTCGTAAAGAATGTTACTGAATTCGGTGCATTCGTTGCCCTTGGTGGTATTGATGGACTCTTACATATTACAGATATGTCGTGGGGTAGACTTGCTCATCCTTCAGAAATACTTGCAATAGGTGATACTGTTAAGGTGAAAGTGATAAAAATTGATAAAGAACAGGAAAAGATTTCACTTGGTATGAAACAGCTTGAACCTAATCCATGGGAAGGTATCGAGGAAAGATATCCTACCGGTAAAAGGGTTAAAGGTAGGGTTGTGTCGATAACTGACTATGGTGCATTTGTAGAACTTGAAAAGGGTGTTGAAGGTCTTATTCATATTTCTGAGATGTCCTGGACAGAACACATAAAACATCCAAGCGAGATAATGAAGATTGGCGATATAGTGGAAGGGATAGTGATTGAGGTGAACAAGGAAGAACAAAAGATTTCTTTAGGATTGAGGGAGGCTGCACCTGACCCGTGGAAAAATATAGAGAAGAAATATCAGGAAGGACAAAAGGTAGAAGGAATTGTTTCAAATATAAAAAGATTTGGTGTTTTTGTTGAACTTGAAGAAGGGGTTGAAGGATTATTACATATTTCAGATGTATCATGGTCACAAAGAAACATTTCTTTAAGCAGGATGTTTAAGAAAGGGAAAAAGGTTCAATGTAAAATACTTTCCATTGATCCGAACAAGAGGAGGATTGCCCTTGGTATGAAACAGCTGGAAGCTGATCCGCTAAAAGTTTTCGCAAAAAAACATCCAGAAAATTCAAAATTAAAGGCAAAAATAGTTGAAATTCTTTCAAAAGGTGTAGTAGTAGAACTTGATAAAGATTTGACAGGATTTGTTCCATCTTCACAGCTTGAGAAGAAAGGATCTAAACACCCTTCAGAAAATTACTCAGTCGGAGATGAACTTAACTTAAGGGTTATAGAAATCAATTCTAAAAAAAGAAGTATAATTCTTTCTGAAAAGAAGTACTACGAGGATGAAAAAACAAAACAGGTAAAAGAAACAGAAACAACAAAGGAAGAAGAAAAGAAAAGTGAAAGTGATAGCGGTAATACCGGCGAGATATAATTCAGAAAGATTTCCCGGAAAACCGCTCTTCCCAATAAAAGGTAAACCCATGATACAATGGGTGTGGGAAGGTGTAAAAAGGTCAAGGCTTATTGAAGATGTGATTGTTGCGACTGATGATGAGAGGATAAGGGAAAAAGTATCTTCATTTGGTGGCAAAGTCTTTATGACATCTCCCGAACATAAATCAGGTTCAGACAGAATAGGTGAAGTTATTAAAAATATTTATGCTGATATTGTTGTTAATGTTCAGGGTGATGAACCTATGATAGATGGGGAGATTTTAGATAAACTTGTTTCTGAGATGATGAATGACAAAAATGCAGATATTGTGACGCCTTATGTTATAAGTGATTCTCCTGGTGATCAAAATTTAGTAAAGATAGTTATTGATCAGAATTCATATGCACTTTATTTCTCACGTTCACCAATACCTTATTCATTTTCTCCTTATAAGCAATATTATATACATAAAGGAATTTATGTTTACAGGATTGAATTCCTGAAAAGATTTATTTCGTCTCCACAATCTTATATTGAAAAGTCCGAGAAACTTGAACAGTTAAGGGCACTTTCAATCGGGGGTAAGATTAAAGTTGTGAAGATTGAAAAAAATCTTATATCTGTTGACAGGATCGAAGATGTAAAAAAGGTTGAGGAATTTCTTTGATTTTTTTTATATCATTAATAGTTGAGATAAGATTTGAAAAGAATTATTACATAAAAGATGGTTTTGTAAAATTCAATCTTAAAAATTACTATCAAGAACCATTTGAGGGTTATCCGGATATTCCTGTTATTCCTTATATAATCAGGATACCTGGAAGAATAAGAAATTTTTCTTACAGGATATTGGAGATTGATACACTGGAAATACTCAGAAATATTTATATAGGAGTTGCAGAGAAACCACAGATAATATCTTTACCTTACAAGAAAAAAAATATTGAAAGAAAAAGCATAGTTCAATATCCTGAAAGTATTGTTTGTTTCGAAGGTTTATCATATATTCGTGATACTTCTTTAATACTCTTTAAAGTTTTTCCAGCAATCCAGAAAAACGATAAAGTTATATTTTTTAATTCTATAAAGATTCAATTAGACTATGAAAAAGAAGAGGAAAAGAAAAATGAAAAAATTGATAGCATTGAACTTGCAATAATAACAAAGAATCAATTTATAGGATACTTTGAACCTTTAAAGAGATGGAAAACAGAAAAAGGTATCCCGGCAAGGATTTTTGATTTTGATAGTATCATCAATGTTTCAACAGGAAGGGACAATCAGGAAAAACTCCGTAATTTTATAAAGATATTATACAGTAATTATAATCTTAAATATGTTATTCTTGGTGGGGATGTAGGGGTTATTCCGGCAAGGATTACTTTCGCAATGTGTTCTGAAGCAGGTATAAGATACGATGAGGATAGTTTGAGGGCTGATTTATATTATGCTGACCTTGATGGTGATTGGGATTTTGACCAAGATAATATTTTTGGCGAGATTAGTGATTCAATAGATTTAATACCAGAGATCGCAATAGGCAGGATTCCTGTTAATTCTGCTAATGATGTAATAAATTTTGTAGACAAACTTATAAGTTATGAAAAAAATCCTGGTGAAAATATATTAAAATTTCTCTTCAGTGGTATGGTTTTATGGCAGAATCCATATACAGATGCTGGAATTGCAAAAGACAGGATAATAGATTTCCTACCACAGAATATTGCAGTCTCAAGGATGTATGAGTCAAATTATCTCGGGAACCATAATGTTGTATGGAATGAATTAAATTCAGGAAATGGTTTTTTTAATCATAATGGTCATGGTTGGTATACAGGTATGTGGACTGCTTCGGGTAATTATATTTCTATTCCTGATGTTGAAACCCTTTCAAACACAACTTATACAATAGGTTTTTCAACAGGCTGCTGGGTTGGTGCATTCGACTACAATTCAATAGCAGAGCATTTTATAATTTCTAAAAATTGTGGTGTGGCAATGATTTCAAATTCAAGGTATGGTTGGGGATCACCTGGAAATCCTGGCTTCGGATACTCGGATAGATTTGATGAAATGTTTTTTTATAAAATATTTGTTGATAATGTAAAAACGATAGGTGATGCTTTAAGTGAGACAAAGATTTTTTTCGCACCATTATCAAAAACTGAAAATGTTTACAGGTGGCATCAATACCAATTGAACCTTTTCGGTGATCCTTCAATGTGTATGTGGAAAAGGATACCTGATACCTTTAAATTGGTTTTTATTGATTCAAACAGGGTTAGAATAATGAATAATTCAAATCCTGTTGAATCTGCATATGTCTGTATGTATGGAAAATATTATAGAAGATTCTATACAGACCCTACTGGTGAATTCACAATATATGAAGATACCTGTATTTTAACCATAACAAAGGATGGATTTCTTCCTTTACAGATATTAAGGAATTTCACACCACCGAGGCTTTACGATATATTAATCTCTGATTCTGATGATAACCTGATAAATCCAGGTGAAACTCTTTTTGTATCTCTTTATATTAAAAATAATCAGGACACGATCAAAAATAAAGTCACAAAACTTATATCTGATAAAACTATCCTCCTTAAAGATTCTTTATTTATTTCAGAGCTTCTACCCGGAAGAGATACGACGATTAAAAATTGTTTTAAAATATATGCTCCAATTGATTTAAAAGATGGTGAAGAAGTAAGATTCACAGTTATTTCTGAAGATAGTATAATAAGGCATTTCTTTGTGGCAAAACCTGAAATAATAATTAATAATGTAAAGAGTTATGGTGATACTATATTAGTATTTATTTTTAATAGAGGACATACCTATATAGATAGCATTATAAGGAAGGCATACTCTTTTCCTTCTTCTATAAACCCTGTAGATACCATTGGAAGAATATATCCTTCTGAATTTTTTATTGATACTTTGGTTTTTCCGGATTTCTTTAACTCCACAGTTAATTATGTATTGAAAAAGAATAACTCAGTAATCCTTGATAGCCTGTTTATTTTTACAGATTACTCTGAATTTTTTGATGAATGTGAGGATGACAGGAATTTTTATTATAATGACTTATGGCATCTTACATCTCATAGAAAATATTCAGGCATTTATTCATGGTATTGCGGGAATGACTCTTTTCATTATAACAATAATCAGGTTTCTATACTTGAAACGAGAAAATTTTTACCAAAAGGTTCTGTTAATCTCAGTTTCTATTACTGGTATAAATTCCCAAACTATGGTTCAGATGGAATGTATGTTGTAATATATGAAAAAGGGAAAGAAGACACTATTGATTTTATTGGTTCAGGTGGAGCACTTTACCCTATTCAGGATGGCTGGATAAAATGGGAAAAGGACATTCATACCAGCGATACATTCTCTATTAAGTTCATATTTTCAAGTGATAGCAACATATTTGATGAAGGGATTTATATAGATAATTTATTGTTAAGGAATGTTTTTCTTGAAAAAAATGAATTACCGGGAAAAGGGGAATACATAATAATAAATAATTTAAACTTGCTAAATATTCTTTACAATTCTGAAAAAAGTGGTATTGTTAAATTAAGGATATACGACATCCTTGGAAGAGAAAGGATAGAATTCAGAAATATATTTAGAGGGATTAATAATATTAATTTAAGGTTTGATAAGAGTGGTGTGTATTTTGTATTTCTGGAAGATAAATTTATTGGGAAAGTAATAATACTGGAGGAAAAATGAAATACATTGTTGTGGTGGGTGGAGTCTTAAGTGGTATTGGAAAAGGAATAGCAACTGCATCTATAGGAAGAATATTAAATCAGTATGGATATAAGACAACTGCGATCAAGATAGACCCTTATATTAATCTTGACGCCGGGACTTTGAGACCAACAGAACATGGAGAAGTCTGGGTTACTGATGATGGTGGAGAGATAGATCAGGATTTGGGCTCGTATGAAAGATTCCTTGGATATGAGATTCCAAAGATAAATAATATAACTACCGGTCAGATATATAAGGCTGTAATAGAAAAAGAAAGAAATGGAGAATATCTTGGTAAGACAGTCCAGTTTATACCGCATATTCCTGATGAGATAAAAAGGAGGATTAGAAACGCAGCGTCAGGATATGATATTTGTATTATAGAGATAGGTGGAACCATAGGTGATTACGAAAATATTCCATTCCTTTTTGCTATGAAGAGTATAGAAAGAGAAGAGGGAAAAGATAATGTTATCTATGTTCTATTAACATATCTTCCTGTCCCCACACATATTCAGGAAATGAAGACAAAACCAACCCAGCAGGCCATTAAAATGCTTTCAGAACATGGAATATTTCCTGATATTATATTATGCAGGGCTCATGTTCCACTTGATGAGGTTCGTAAAAAGAAGATAGAAGTTTACGCAAATATAGATGCAGATTATGTTATTTCAGCACCGGATGTTTCTTCTGTGTTTGAAGTGCCTTTGAATTTTGAAAAAGAGAATCTGGGTATTAAGATATTACAGAAGTTATCACTTACACCAAGAAAACAACCTGATTGGAGTTTATGGGAAAGACTTGTTAACAATATCCTGAATCCCCAGAAAGTGATAGATATTGCAATGATAGGTAAATATGTTGATATAGGTAAATTTACACTTGTGGATTCTTATCTCTCAGTTAATCAGGCATTAGAACATGCAGGTGCAAACTGTAATGTAAAATTGAATATAAACTGGATTGATTCAAACAAGCTTGATGATATTTCTATTCTTAAAAAATTTAAAGGTATAGTTGTTCCCGGTGGTTTCGGACAGTCTGGAATAGAAGGAAAAATACTAGCAATAAAATATGCAAGGGAAAACAATGTTCCATTTCTTGGTTTGTGCCTGGGTCTCCAACTTGCAGTAATTGAATTCTCAAGAAATGTTCTTAATTTAAATAATGCAAACTCAACAGAATTCGATGATAAGACTGAATACCCGGTGGTTACATTGTTACCCAAACAGAAGGAGATACTTGAAAACAGGAGATTTGGCGCAAGTATGAGGCTTGGTGCTTATGTAGCACAGATGAATAATTCATATACATTGAATTTATATAAAGAGACAAATAGAATAGAAAAAGATAAAGAAAGGGTTAAGAAACTTGAAGATTTCAGGATAGGTAAGGTTGACCTCAATAAAGATTTTGTAATTGAAAGACATAGACATAGGTATGAAATAAATCCGAAATACATAGATAAATTTGAAAGTAAAGGTTTTAGGGTTGCAGGTTATCATATCTCATCTGAAGATGAATTCCTGACTGAATTTATGGAAATTCCTGATCATAGATTCTTCATTGCAACACAATCACATCCTGAATTTAAATCAAGCCTTCCTGAACCTTCACCTGTTTTTTGGGGTTTTGCAAAAGAGGTGGTAAATTATGACGAAGAAAATCCAGATAGATAATTTTTCTATTGGTGGTGATTCACCACTTTTTTTAATTAGTGGTCCCTGTGTTATTGAAGGAAGGGATACAACATTGAAGATAGCAGAAAGATTAAAGAAAATATCAAACAGGCTAAAAATACCATTGATATTCAAGGCATCTTATCTTAAAGACAACCGTTCTTCACCAACATATTATCTTGGTCCTGGGATTTACGAAGGTTTAAAAATACTTGAAGAAGTAAAAAAAACATTTAATATTCCAGTCCTTTCAGATATTCATTCAGCAGAAGATGCGGAGAAAGTAAAAGATGTTTTAGATATAATACAGATACCTGCTTTTCTTTCTCAGCAAATAAGCCTTCTAATTGCAGCAGCAAGAACTGGGAAGATAATAAATGTGAAGAAAGCACAATTTATTCCACCGGAAGATATGCAATATGCAATTAATAAACTGAATTATGGTGGTTGTGATAAAATAATACTGACTGAGAGAGGAACATTCCTTGGATATCACAGGCTTGTTGTTGATATGCGTTCTTTCGCAATCCTTAGAAATATGGGTTACCCTGTAGTATTTGACATTACACATTCCGTAAGAATATATGGAATTCCATCCAAAGATAAAAGAGGTGGAGAAAGGGAATTCATAAGGGTTCTTGGAAGGGCAGGTGTTGCTGCTGGTGTCGATGGTGTTTTTATTGAAACACATCCTGAACCTGAAAATGCTTTGAGTGATGCAGCATCAATATTCCCTTTAAATGAACTTGAAGATTTCTTAAACGAACTTATTGATATTCATAATACAGCGAGGAAGTATGTATAAATTTATAGCATTTGATATAGACGGGACATTGACAGATGGCTCTATATATTACTCTGAGAATGGTGAAGAGATAAAGAAGTTTAATGCAAAGGATGGAATGGGAATTACTCTTTGTGTGAAATCAGGTATAATAGTTGCTTTTATTTCCGGCAGATACTCCAATGCTATAAGAAGAAGGGCAGAGGAGCTGGGGGTTACTGAGGTTCATATGGGTATTAAAAACAAAAGGGACTGTCTTGAAAAGATATTAACAAGATTAAGTATAAATCCTGTAGAAGCTGTTTTTGTGGGTGATGATATTTTTGATATTCCTGCAATGAAGATAGTTGGGCTTCCCTGTGCTCTTGCTGACTCTGAAGATATTGTAAAAAAATATGCTAAATTTATCTCCAGAAAATGTGGTGGTAATGGTGGTGTTAGGGAAATTTGTGAATATATCTTGAAATTAAATGGTAAATTGGAGGATGTTCTTGAAAAGACAATCAAAGAACTTGAAGAAGCAGATTATTGATTCGGGAAAAGAAGTTTTTTTGAAAGAGGGAAAAGAGATATTAAGGATAGGTGAATTTATAGACGAGGAATTTTTCAGGGCAGTAAAGATTCTTTATAATTCAGATGGGAAGATTGTTACATTCGGTATTGGAAAGTCAGGCCTTGTTGCAAGGAAGATAGCATCAACATTTACAAGCACAGGAACATCAGCAATATATATTCATCCAACCGATGCACTTCATGGTGATATAGGAATTCTGGATAAAAAAGATGTTTCTATTATTATTTCAAAGAGTGGCGAGAGTGAAGAAATAATAAAAGTTGCAAAGATTTTATGCGAGAAGGAAATCCCTATTATTTGTATAACCGCAAATAGATCTTCTATTCTTTCAAAATTATCAGATGTGAGGTTATTTATTGATATAAAAGATGAGGCTTGTTCCTTAAATATTGCACCAACAACATCTTCTACAGTATCACTCGTGATGGGTGATGCACTTGCAATAACATTATCAAAGCTTAAAAATATTTCAAAGGATGAGATATTAAAGATACATCCCGCAGGTAGTATTGGGAGGAAGTTAAGTTTACTTGTTAAAGATGTTATGCTAACAGGTAGTTACATTCCTATTGTAAGACAAGATGATGAGATGATAAAAGTAATAACAGAGATGACCTCAAAAAGAGGGATTACAAGTGTTGTTGATGAAAAAGGTATACTCAAAGGTGTTATTACGGATGGAGATTTAAGAAGATTACTTGAGAAAGGTAAGAATATTTACCATTTTAAGGCAAAAGATATAATGACCAAAAACCCAAAAACAATTGAACAGGAATCTACAATAGAATACACCTTGAATTTAATGGAAAAAAACAGGGTATCGGCACTAATTGTTGTTAACAATAAGAAAAAACCAATTGGGGTGATACATCTACATGATATATTACAAAGAGGTGTATATTAAAACAGAGAAAAGTAAAAAGGGGTTATAATTGATTGAGTTATTTTTAAGAAGAAATATAAGAGAATCAATAATTTCTAAGATAGACCCCTTTTTGAAGCTATTATTCATATTGATTTATTCTGTCATTATTTTAATAACAGATAATTTTTTGCTCTATCTTATACTGTTTATTTACTTAATTCCCATTATCTTATTGTCTAAGATTAAATTAAAAAGTTTGTTTAAATCTCTAATTCCTTTTTATATATTATTTTTAATGACTTTCCTTTTGCATTTTTTATTTACTCCTGGAAAGGTTATTTTTGTTTTTTATTTTTTAAAGCCTACATTTGAAGGGCTTAAAAATGGATTTCTCTTCTCGACAAGGCTATTTTTATTGATTATAGCAGCTGCATTGTTTAATCTAACAACAAACCCTTTTATTCTCTCTGATAGATTGTCTTCAATATTTAATTTCTTAAGATTAAGAAAATTATCCGACTTTCCTTTTATGATTGCATTAAGTATGAGGTATGTTCCAGTTATATTTTATGAAGGAAGGAGGATAGTTTTATCGCAAATGGCGAGGGGTATTAGAAAAGGGTATTTTTTAAGAATAATTTCCCTGCTTTTTCCTATTGTTTTTTCAACATTGAGGAAGGCAGATATTTTAAGTTATGCATTGAATGCGAAGGGTTATACCCCTGGTTCAGGATTTGTTACAAGTTATAAAAGAGAGACATTAATTGGTGATATCCTTTTCTCTTTATATCTTTTATTACTCATATTTATTTATATAATTTTATGAGAAATATCAGGATAGATATAGAATATGATGGGACTGATTTTTATGGCTGGCAGATACAACCGGACAGGAGGACTGTTCAGGGTGAGTTAAGAAAAGCAATAAAAAGAATAACAGGTGAAGAAGTAAAGATTATAGGTGCTGCAAGGACCGATAAAGGTGTTCATGCAATAAATCAGGTTGCAAATTTTTTTATAAATAGACCTATAGATGAATCAGCTTTGAAAAAAGGTTTAAACGCTGTTTTATCCAAAGATATATACATAAAAAGACTTGAAGAAGTGAAAGAAGAATTCCATTCAAGGTTTAATGCGATTTCAAGGGTTTACAGGTATTATATTTTTAAAGGAATTTCACCTTTGAGAAGAAATCGCGTATGGGAATTTGATAGAAATATTGATATTGATAAAGCAAATGAAGTTGCAGGATTATTTTTAGTTGAAAGGGATTTTAAACACCTTTCAACAAAAGACGAAGGTATTTGTAATGTTAAGGTCTCAAGGTTTTTCAAAGAAAATGAATTTATAATTTATGAAATAGAAGCGAACAGGTTTTTAAGGAGGATGGTTCGTCATATACTCGGCACGATAATTTCAATATTAATGGGAAAATTAGATATAAAAGATATAGAAGAAATCTTTAAAGGTTCAAAAAAGTCGTTGTTGCTTCCACCGTCGCAAGGGTTATATCTCTGGGAAGTAAAATATTAATTTATTGTGAAATTTTTGGAATCGTAATTTAATTTTAAAATATATAAAAATTCCTTGACTTTTATAATTTTTTTTATGATTATATTTAATAATGAAAATGGAGGAAATTATGAAAGTCAGATTTTATCTTATGCTTTCTTTTTTTGCGTCTTTGGTTCTAACAGGGCAACAGGATATATTGTGGACAAAGACATTTGGAGGTTCAGTAAATGACTTTGGACAATGTATACAAATAACATCTGACAGTGGCTTTATTATAGTTGGTTATACATTTTCATTTGGTTTAAATCAGAGTGATGTTTGGCTTTTAAAGATTAATCCTTCAGGTGATACTTTATGGACAAAAACATTTGATTTTGGTTCTTATGATGCAGGTTTTTTTGTTCAAAAGACAAATGATCTTGGTTATATAATTACTGGTATGACCCATTCTGCTGGAACAGGAGAAGATATACTGATCGTAAAAACAGACCAGAGTGGTAATATGGTATGGAGTAAAAAATATGGTGAAGTCTCCGATGATTGTGCATGGTGTGTTGATAAAACATCTGATAATGGATATATTATCGCTGGATATTCTTCTTCTTCCGGTAATCGTGATTTATGGCTTTTAAAAACAAATGGTTCAGGTGATACATTGTGGAGTAAGAAATTTGGTGGTTCAGGTTCCGAAGAAGGTCGTTCTGTTATTCAATGTTCTGATAAAGGGTTTATAATAGTTGGGTTTACAAACTCTTATGGTGCTGGAAACTTTGATTTATACATTATAAAAACAGATTCATTGGGAAACTTAAAATGGTCAAAGACATATGGTGGAACAGGTGATGATATGGGATATTCTGTAAAAAAGGTTTCAGGTGGTGGTTATGTTATTGTTGGTAATACTTATTCTTATGGTTTCGGGGAGTCGGATATATGGATTTTAAGAATTAATGATACAGGTGATACTTTATGGACAAGAACGTTTGGAGATATGGGTTGGGACTGGGGATATTCTGTTTTTGAAAATCCTGATAAAGGTTTTATAATAGCAGGTTCAACATCCCTTACAGGTGGAACAGAGGATGTTTTATTTATAAAAACAGATGAATATGGTAATGAAAAATGGAGAAGAGAGGTTAGTGGTTCACAGGTTGAAGAAGTTTATTCTGTCTGTGAGGATATTTATGGTGGTTTTGTTTTTACAGGTTACACATATTCTTTTGGTAATGGTGAGGCAGATGTTTACATTATAAAGACAAATCCATTGAAGGTTCTATACCCAAATGGTGGTGAAGATTTATACTCAGGTAGTCTCTGTACTATTGAATGGAATTTTGCTGATACTACTAAAGTATCCAAATACAGAATTCTTTATTCAACAAATGGTGGGATTAGTTATCCTGAGACAATAGCAAACGATATTCCGAACAATGTTCTAACATATCAATGGAATATGCCATCTATTACATCTTCTATGGTAAGGATTAAGATTCAAGCTCTAAATTCAAGCAATGCTGTTATTCTTGAAGATGTGAGCGATAGTAATTTTACTATTAATGATGTTACAGGTCCCAATCTTTATATGAGTTTGGAATCTCAGTTAATTAGATTGACAGATACATTTAAGATAAATGTTAATGCACAGGACCCATCAGGAATAAAATCAGTTAATATTTTTTATAGAATTGGTGGGGAGATGAGTTACAATAAGAAGGATTATTCGGAAAAAAATGGTGATAACTATGTTTTTAAAATAGAACCATCTGAACTTTCAATAAAAGGTCTTGAATTCTATATAGAGGCAAAAGATTCTTTTGATAATATGAGGATAATTCCTGACCCACCAAAGGAATATTTTTCAATAAATGTGGATATAGAACCACCCGGTGAATGGAAAAGGGATATACAGGGTAATCTTGTTCCACTACCTAATGGTTCAACTGTTGATAAATACAGGATAGTCTCTTTTCCAATAGTAAGGGCTAATGATGATGCAATGAATCTATTTGAAACAAATCTTGGTAAATACGATAAAAAAGAATGGAGGGCAGGATATTACAAAGGTGATGAAGACATATATATAGATGGGGTTGGCAAAGGTAAGATTCTTCCAGGAGAGGCATTTTTTGTTATTGTGAAGGATGAAGGTAAGTATCTTTTAACAGGTTCAGGTATGACATTAAAGACAGATACTATTTTCAGGAAAGGTCTTGTTCAGGGGTGGAATATGATAGGTAATCCATATCCTTTTAGGATTCCTACAAGTTCAATAACATTATCAAATTCAGATCCTGTAACCATTTATTCATATAAAGGCAGTTGGTCAACTGTGAATTACCTTGAACCCTGGGAAGGATATGTTATACATACTACATCAGAGGCATATATAACAATAGATCCGAGGATGAGGGCTAAAAATAAGACAAAGGAAGAGATAAAAAAATATGTAAGGATTAAAGCAAAATCAGGAGAAGCAGTAGATGATTATAACTATATTGGGTTTATGAATAATGCAGATGATGGATATGATATTAATGATTATTTTGAACCACCTATGATGGGAGAAGGGATATCATTGTATTTTCCACATAAAGATTGGGGAAGATATTCAGGTAATTTTACTAAAGATATAAGGGAAGAAGGGAACAAGAGATTTGATTTTGAAGTAAAGACAGGATTTATAAATGATGTTAATTTAACATTTGAAGTTTCAGATATAGATATAAATAAAATAGCACTTGTGGACAGGGATAACGGGATTGTGTTAAGATTTAAAGATATTAAAGAATACAGATATAAGAATAATGGTCTGAACCATTTTTCTTTAATAATAGGTGATGAGAAATATATTGAAGAAGAGGTAGAAAAGTCAGTAAATGTAGCAGAGATTAATGTGGATGTTTTAACAACAAAAGATATTATAATAAGGTATTCAATAGATTATTCAACATATATAGAGATATCAATATATGACCTTCTTGGCAGGAAGATAGAGGAGGTTTTCAGAGGTGTAATTAAAAAAGGCTCAGGAAATTTTAGAGTAGAAAATATAACAAATCCGGGTATTTATTTTGTTAGAATGGAATTTGGAAATAAAACAATAACAAAGAAATTTATGAAATTGAGGTGAGGATGATATTTTTTATTCTTGCTATTCCTTATTTTACCTTGAAGGATTTTGATGAAAGGATTTACGATATAAAGGAAGAGTTAAAGGAAAATGTCGTGGTGCTTGATTTCTGGGCAAGTTATTGCAAACCCTGTGTAAAGATGATGCCTTATCTTGATAGTTTATATATTAAATATAAAGATAGCAACCTTAGGTTATTTGGAATATGCGTAGATTCAAGGAAAAGTATTTTGACTGCTAAGACAATATGGAACAAAGGCAATTTTTCATACATTCCATTATGGGACTGGGATAATGAGGTTATGAAAAGTTTTGAAGTTAAAGAGATACCAAATATTTTTATCATTTATAAAGATGAAATTGTTTATAAAAAAGTAGGTTATGATGAAAAAGAAAAAGAGGCATTTGAGGATACATTAAGAAAGATATTGTTGAAAAATATAATTGAAAAATCAAAGGGAGGAAGTGATGAATAAAAAATTATTATTAATTTTTTTCTTTTCATTAACCATTTTTTCTTTTGAAAGACAGAGGATAGCAATATTCCAGGTAGAAGGTGTGGGTGTAAAAGAAGAAATAAAGACAGCACTCCTTATGTCATTATCATCTGAACTTACAAATTCAAAAAGGATAATAAATATAGAACGTTCAGAGATTGATAAGATATTACGAGAGCAGGCAATACAGCTTTCAGGATGCACTTCTATAGAATGCCAGGTTGAAGTAGGAAGAATGCTTGGAGCAGAGAAGGTGATATTTGGAACAATATCAAAGGTTGAAGAACAATTCCTGATAAGCGCTAAAATAGTGGATGTAACACTTGGAACAATTGAGTTTGAGATAGGACCTATTAAATGTAAGAATGTTGATGAGTTCAGAAAAATATCTCAGGAGATAGTAAAAGGGATTGAAGAGAAGATTCCTGTAATACCTGAGATAGTTGGATTTTTGGGTAATCAACCAGTCCTTGATGTTGGAAGGAATCTTGGTATACAGGTTGGAGATGTTTTTACTGTATTAAGGATTAAAGATGTTGTGAAGAATAAAGAGGGAAGGGTTATATTCAGGAATGAAGAGGTTATTGGGAAGATAAAGGTTGTATCTATACAGGAAGATGGTGCTGTATGTGAGATAATTGAAAAGACAAAGGATTTAGTGAAAGGTGATATATCAAGGAAAGGCGATATTTCAGGAATAAAGGCAGGTGATACAGATGGACCGTCTATTATCCATACACCTGTTAAATTTGCAAAGAGCAATAAACCATTAATGATAAAAGCAAAGGTTAATGATAAGAGCGGTGTTAAAGATGTTATAATAAACATAAAGACAGAGGATGGTAAAATCTTTAAATATGAAATGAAGAGGGAGGATAAGGAGACTTATTCTTTATCAGTTCCCAAAGATAAACTTAAATTTTATAGGTTATACTACGAAATAGAAGCAACTGATATCAATGGGAACAGGTCCTTATTGAATGATAATGGAAATCCATTTGAGGTAAATATTGAACAGGTGAAAGGTAGTAAGAAGCCTTTATATATTATAATAGGTTCAGCAGTTGCAGCAGGTGTTGGTGGTGGTGCAACATATTTTATATTAAGAAACACAGGTACAGAACTTCCCGGATTACCACAAAGACCTTAAAATTTTATAACAGTATGTATATTATAATCCTTTAATTTTTCTCTTCCATTTAAAAATGTAAGTTCTATTAAAAATGATATTCCTGAAACATTTCCACCTATCTTTTCAACAAGTTTAGCAAGTGCTAAACTTGTTCCGCCTGTTGCAAGAAGGTCATCAACAAGAAGGACATTTTCACCTTTTTTTACTGCATCCTTGTGTATTTCTAATGAATCTTCTCCATACTCAAGTGCATAAGTCTCCCTTATCTTCTCCCATGGTAGCTTACCGGGTTTTCTTGCGATATTGAATCCAACACCCATTTTATAAGCCATTGCACCACCAAAGATAAATCCCCTTGATTCAATAGCAACAATCTTATCTACTTTTTTATCCAAAAAAGGTTCACACATCCTATCAATCGCTTCTTTGAATGCATCCTTATCTTTAAGAAGGGTTGTGATATCTTTAAAAATAATTCCCTTTTTTGGGAAATCCGGAACATCCCTGATAAAATCTTTTAAATCCATTTAAAACCTCACATCAAAATTTTTAAACTCACCAGTGTATTTTTCCCATTTAATATCTATATCTGTCACATTCGCACTATAGGGACCTATTTTTAAATCCTTTATAAATTCTTCCAAAATACTCCTTTCACCTTCTGCAACAACCTGGACATTACCATCATTCAGATTTTTAACCCATCCTTTTAAACCATATTCCTTGGCCTTTCTAACTGCAAAAAATCTATAACCAACACCTTGGACATATCCTTTAACTATTGCATTTAAACGGACATTATCCATAGAAATATATTAAAAAGATAAAATTTTCTGTCAATAAAAATTTAAAAAAATTAAATATTAATGGTGTCAGGTCTTGACATTTGACAAAATCTGTTTTACCACCTTTCTTAACACACAAGAAAAGTTGAAAGTTTATGACTGACCCCAGTAAAATTATGTTAACAATCTTATTAAATTTTATTTGACTTATTAGCCTTTAATCATATTATTTATACATGGTAGTAAGGATTAGAGAATTAAAAATAGAAGATTATGAAAGAATCTTAGAGATATGGGATGATGCAAAACTTCCATATAAACCTGAAGGCAGGGATTCTAAAGAATCTATAAAAAAACAGATGGAAGAATTTGGCGATTTATTTTTAGGTGCGGAAGTTAATGGTAGATTAGTAGGTGTTATAATAGGTTCTTGGGATGGAAGAAAGGGATGGCTTAACAGGATTGCAGTTGAGCCAGCATTTCAGGGGATGGGGATTGCCAAGATGCTCACATCTGCCTGTGAGGAGGCTTTAAGGGAAAGAGGTGCAAGAATATTCGCAATGCTCATTGAGGATAATAATGAGAATTCATTGAAACTTGCAGAGAGGATGGGCTATAAGATTCAAAGGAATATCCTGTACCTGACAAAAAGGGATAATGATAAAATCTAAAGGAGGTTTTATGAAAAAATTTCTTATTATCGCACTTGTTTTATTCGTTGTTTTTTCTTCCTGCGATTGGTTTAAATCGCAGATCGGTGGGACAATGAAAGGGACTGTTTCAGGTGCAACAAGTGGTTTTGTGGTCTTAATAAACAACATTAATTTTCTGGATAGTATAACAACATTGACTGAATCAGGTCTTAATGCATTAACAACAATTGTAAAAGGACTTGGGATAATCAGCTCAAATGGTTCATATGAGGTTATTGCTATCCCTGCTGGAACTTTTTATGTTTTAACACTTGTTGATGCGAACGGAAACCAGACACTTGATTCCACAGATATGATTGGATGGTATGGTAATGATACTACTTTTACCTATGATACTATGTCTGTTACAATTACAATACCTTCGACTTTAACATTTGAGGAGAAGGAGAATAAAACAGGAATAAACATAACAAGACTTACTTCTAAGAAGGATTTCCAGTTATATTACGATTATATAACAAAATAATTTAGAATTCACCTAAAGCCCTGTCCCCGCAATCCCCTAAACCTGGAACAATATAGCCATCAGAATTTAATCCATCAAATTTACCTTTTTTATCAACATCAATAGTGTATATAGAAATATTTTGGAATTCTTTTTCAATCTTTTTTACTCCAAATGGTGCTGCAATTATGGAATTTACTATAATCTTTTCACTTTCTATTCTTTTTATAACATCAATCAATGTGGTTCCTGTTGCAAGCATTGGGTCATAAATTATCGTTATTCTACCTTTACCAGCAGGTATCTTTACAGATGTTATTTCAACTTCAAAGTTCAATGTTCCTTCTTTCTGAATCCTTTTCGCATCTATAAAACCTATTGAGCAGTCTATACCAAGTTCATCAATTAACTTTGTCCCACCTTCTGCAAAAGGGATTGCAGCCCTTAATACTATTATCTGTAAAATCTTTGAATATGGAACTATGCCTTCTGCTAAAGAAAGAGGTGTTTTAACAGTTTTCTCTTTGAATTTCAACTCTCTCGATAATATCTCAAATGTAGAAAGGTATCCAAGAACTTTAAGTTTTTCTCTCATCTTCTTCTTATCTGAATTTTTGTCCCTTAACTCGGTAAGTAGGGTTTTTAGAACAGGGTTATCAAGAATAAAAAGCATCCTTAGATTTCTATTGAAAAACCTTCTTTTGCAAGGAATACTTCACTTGATTTTGAGTAATCCTTTGCCTTATTCTCAAGTGCATCAAGTTGCTCATCTGTTTTGTCAGGGTCATGATGTGTAAGATAAACCTTCTTCACATTTGCTTCGTTTGCGAATTCAACTACCTTCTGCCAGGTGGAATGACCCCATCCAACATATCTTTCATACTCTTCCCTTGCATACTGTGCATCATGTATCAATACATCTGAATTACTTACAAATTTTATAAATTCTTCGTATTGTTCTTTAGTAAGGCTTTTTATGTCAAGTTCATTATCAGTCATAAAAACAAATCTTTTACCATTCTTTTCAAATTTGAATGCATGGGTTTCAAGTGGATGTAATGTCTTCATTGCAGATACTTTTATATTATTTATAACCGTTCCTTTCTTTAAAATCTTTTTGTAAGTAATAATTGATGAAAGATTTTTAAAATCAACAGGGAAATAAAGTGTTTTCATTTGACCAGAGAATATTTTCATAAATCTATCATATGTAGGTGATGCGCCATAAACATCTATCCTGAAACCCTTTATATATGCAGGAACGAAGAATGGAAATCCCTGAATATGGTCCCAGTGAGAATGAGTTAAAAATAGACTTATCTCATTTATTTTCTTTTTTAATAGATAACTACCAACTTTTTTTATACCGGTGCCTGCATCAAGGATTATAAAAGAACCATCGTCAATTTCAATTGTAACACATGTAGTATTACCACCATATTTTACAGTATCTTTGCCAGGAACAGGTATTGAACCTCTTGTTCCCCAGAAGGTAATTATCATAAGTTATTTATAATTGAAATTCTTAATTATGTCAAGCAAAATTTTTATAATTTTTTAAAAAATTTTCAATGCTTCTGTCATATGTTCTTTCTGTCTTTTCGTCAAAAAAACACGCTGGCAGTTCACCATTTACCCTGTGATATCTTATGCATTCGCAGCAAATACCTTTCCTTGAACATGGCTCGTATGAGCAATTACAAAACTTAAGATTCTTATTCACATTGCATTCTTTCATAATACCTCCATATTTTTATAATAATACAATAAAAAATAAATAAATCAAAAAAAATTTGACTATTTTTTACTTTTCATTAAATTATTTATATATGCATAGAGAAATAATAAGAAAGATGTTTAAACCTTTTGTGAATGTTTTTTCATTTTTCGAACCTAATGCTTTAACAGCATTTGGGTTTATTATAGTTTTATTTTCTGCTTTCCTTATTTATAAAGGACTTTACAGGATAGGGGGTATTTTTTTAATTTTAGGTTCTATTTTTGATATGATTGATGGTGGTGTTGCAAGGTTGAAAGGTAAAGAGACAAAATTCGGTGCTTTTATTGATTCCACACTTGACAGATATTCGGAATTTTTTATATTGATAAGTATAATACTTTCAACTGATGGGAATAAGTTTTTAATACCTGTAATTTTCACTCTCCTTGGTTCTTTTATGACAAGTTATGTAAGGGCAAGGGGAGAAGGGATAGGAA
>CBFGJG010000027.1:0-27572 GCA_965649055.1 Caldifarciminota bacterium | reverse complement strand
AAATGTTTCAAGAAAGATTTGAAAAAGACGATGAAATTTGAACAATGGAAAAGGAGAAAAATAACCATGCACTTACACAAAATTATTGACAAGTGCCTATCGTAGGTGGTGTCGTATCTATTGTAAAATAACTCATTGTGTATGGACCTTCTTCTCCTGGTCTAAATGCCTTCACCCTCCAGTAATATCTTAATTCATTAAGTGCCATTGTTATTGTTGTATCAGCAATTGTATCCACATATACAGGTTCATTAAACAAATTCGTTGTATCTAACTGGAGAACATAACTTGCAGGATCTGAGACTGATGCTTTTGTCCATAAAAAATTAACACTTGTATTTGATATATATGAGTTCTCGAAAGGCTCAAGGATTAACACTTTTAAATCATTTATCGGCATATAATAAACAATACCTTTTGATGCATTATCGAAGTTATCGTATATCTTTGTGTCTATTATAGATGTATCAACTGTTCCCCAGAAGTTATATCTTGCATTAACAATTGACGAAGAATTGTTATATATCTCATATGTCCCATTTCCATATAAATCACAGCTTAAAGAAGGGCTATCACCTATTATAATAGGTGCATTTGAATTATTATATACACCATAACTTGTATTATTTATAATTGCCGAACTGTATATTCTTGGTGTAGAAATTTGGTTATATATACCATATACACCACTATTCATTATTAAACAATTCTCTATTGTGAGTGCGTTAGAACCTGTATTCTCTATCACAGTTATGTTCGCCCTCGTTGTCCCATTATTCTGTCCTGCTTTCTCCACCTTACAATACTTTAGAGAACAAGCCTCCCAATCACAATATCCGCTAAAAATCAGTCCTTTCCAATCATTACTATTACCTGAATAACTCGTGAAAATTATCGTATCTGTCTCTGTCCCTACAGCTGTAAGATAACCTGCATAAGCGCCTGTTGCTATATACATCCCTGCATTTGTATTGAACTTTACAACAACCCCAGGCTCTATTGTTAGTCTTGCACCTGATCTAATGAAAATATCGCTTATTACAATATAAGGACTACCCGCAAGTGTCCAAGTAGTATTCACCGTTATATCTCCGCCAACATAGGTTTCTGACTTTATACTTAATGATAAAAACAAACATAAAATAATAAACAAATTTTTAATACTTCCCATACCAAACCCCCTTTTGATTTGGAGAATAAATTGCACCAAGTTAAGAATTGCCATTCAATTTCATAGAAGATAATCTATCTTAACTTAATTTAATTATATATTACTTTTTTTTAATTTGTGAAGACTTTTTTAAAAATTAGAAAGTTTAGCAAAATATAGTATTTAACTTGTATCTAATGAAGAAGAAAAAGAATTTTTTGAAATTCTCTTTCATCTTTCTAACCTAACAAATATTTTTACCTTATTCCTGTTCCCATTGTCATCCTGTGCAAAGATTTCAAGTGTTCCATCATCACTATAAATGTTAATAATCTCACCAGACAAGGATTTACCAATATATTTACCATTCACAAACCAATGGATATTCCCTCCTTTTGAAGATGTATATCCCTGTAATGGAATAAATTCTGTATTTTTAACACCTTTTGGTATTATATAAGTTGCACCATTTACCGGCTGTAAAATTACTAAATAATTTCTTTCATCCATTCTATTACAATCCTTAGGGAATTTTGGCTCTTTCCCATAACCAACTACATCTTGAACAAGTGGCGGAAGTATTATAAATACCTTCTCTGTAACTTCATTTTTTTTATAACCTTTATCCGGACAAATTCTAAAACCCGTTTTCTTTTCTATAAGAAATTTTTTATGATAAGGGCAGGGAGCAATTGGATAAGAATTTCTTAAAATTGCTACCATCTTCCTTACAGGACAATTATCATTCGGTCTATAACCTGAAAATTCACATACTTCCACACTCTCTATCCCTGATTCTGCAAAATCAATCCATTCAAGTCCTTCATCATTATCAATTGCGCCAATAATATCAAACATTACTGGTGCTGCAAGTATTGAACCTATGATACTATCACTCCCTTCACCTGTAAAATTTCCAACCCATACACCAACTGTATATTTATTCTTGAAACCAACACTCCAGGCATCCTTTCTTTTCATAGATGTTCCTGTCTTCCAATAAATATCACCTTTGGGAAGGATAAACTTTGAAATGTTTGGTGCATCAGGCCTTTTCCTTTTCTTCAATGCATCAAGGCACAATAAAACAGCAGAAGGATTAAATAACTTCTTTACATTTTTTATTGTATCATCTTCAAGAATCGAATAATCGAAGAATACACCACCCCTTGAAAGAGAAGCATATAAATTTGTTATATATAATAAACTCACCTCCATACCACCAATGATTATAGGTAATCCGATGTATCTGTCTGGTTTTATCCCTGTTTCCTTTAATAATCCAATAAAATTATCATAACCGTATTTTTTAAGCATTATTACAAATGGAACATTTAAAGATTGTGATAATGCATCCTCAGCTTTTACAAGACCGCTGAATGTCTTATTAAAATTTAAAGGAGAGTATTCCCTGAATTTATATGGAACATCTTCGATAAGCATTTCTTTTGTAATCAATCCTTCTTCAATACACTTTATGTATAAAAATGGCTTTAACAGAGAACCTGGAGACCTTAAGGAATTAAATCCGATAACTTTACCAGTCAGTGTGTCAAAATAATCAAAAGAACCAAACAATCCCCTTACCTTACCTGATTTATTCTCAACAACGACAATGCTCATATCCTTTGCCCCATTGTATCCTATCTTTCTTCTATAAGCATTTGCGATATTCTCTATCTTTAATTGTATATCTCTATCTATGCTGCTTTTGATATCGTTCTTATCAGGATATTTTAATATTAAATAATCAGCAGCATGGGGTGCATAAAAAGGAAAGGGTTTAAATCCCGATGGTGTGGATGACCCTATAGCTATTTTAAATTCTTTTTCATTTATTATTTTATATTTCAACATCTTTTTTAAAACCCTGTTTCTTCCATACTCTGGTGGAACAAGACCACCAGGCCTTCTCAATGTTGGTGATTGCGGTAACGATACAATGAATGCAATCTCGGCTGGTGTCAGTTCATAAGGGAGTTTTCCAAAATATCCAAGGGAAGCAGATGCAACCCCTTCAACATTACCGCCATAAGGTGCAAGGTTCAGATATAATTCAAGTATCCTTCTTTTTCCCAGTCTCACCTCAAATTGGATTGCCCTGAATATTTCAATTAATTTTGAAATTATATTTCTTTTCTTAGGTTCAAGTATCCTCGCAAGTTGCATAGTGATTGTTGAACCACCGGAGACTATTTTTCTTTCCTTTAAGTTTAAATATAACGCCCTTAAAATCGATACAGGATTTATTCCGAAATGATAATAGAAAAATCTATCTTCATAAGTTATTGTTGATTTTATAAGCCTTTTATCAATCTCTTCAAGTGGCAAATATATCCTGTATTTCTCATCGGAAGAAACATAAACACGCATAACAGAATTATCATTGAACCTGACAATCCTGGATTTGGAAAATCTTAATTTTTCAGGTAATGGAATAGCATAAACAATTATTATAAATAAAAGGATAAAAATTAAAAGCTTATTTCTTAATAACTTTAAAAGAACCACTTTCGGTATTTGCATGTTTTTCAGGGTCATACATAACAACACCTTTTGTAGGTGGAAGGAAAAATTCGCCTGCTGTCACAGCCCTTGCAATAACATAAAAAGATTGAGGCTGAGCTGAAACTGAACCAAAAATAATAACCCTATCATCCCTCACATCAATATACTCAGGTTCAAAGATTTTTTTATTTTTATATTTAACCCAATTTGGAAGGATCTCGGTTTTCAACCTCGGATTTTCTATTTCTATACCAGCAGGAAATTGAATTTCTATTGCAGCATTTTTGTAATAAGCATCTGAATTTATTATAACTTCAAATACTAAAATTTCACTGACGGTTGCAGTATTCTTTCTATTCCCATTGTAATCGTAAATATTCCTTTCTAATGAAATACCATGTGAATATGGTTTGAAATCCTTTAATTCTTTTGAAAATCCTGTGTTTTCAATACATACAAATATTTTGTTTTTCCCAGAGATATCCAGCCTCACATCACTTTTTGAAGGATTAAACAGTTTAAATGAATATATATTCTTTGATGTTATTGGGGTTATCCTCTTTCCGTCAACTTTAAGAACAGGTTTTACATCTTCTGTCTTAATCCTTGATGCATAAAGTCCTAATGCGAGTGAAGACCATGCTATTTCCTGTGTTGTATAATAATAACTTTCCTTTTTACTAAGTTCATCCATAATTTCTATAACCAGTTTTTCATTATAGTTTGATTGTGGATTTATTTTTTCAAGGAAATATAATTTTATTGCCTTCATTAATAAAGGACTATAGAAATCACCTTCAAGTCTCCTTGTATTCTCTTCTTCTCTTTTTAATACATCTTCAAGGAATTCATTAGCATAATCCCTTTTCCCTGTTTCGAACATTACCCCTGCAATCCATAAAAGGTTATAGGAACTGAATTTATTATTCTTTGCAAGTGATATCAGTCTATCAACCATTTCTCTTTTTAATTTTCCACCTTTTGCAAGGACATAATATGTAAATCCGTGTTTATCCTGTAATTCATCGAGATAATTTAATGCAGCATTTATTGATGAATTAGAAACCGGGAATCCTGCATCCCTTGCCTCAAGTAAAACGAATGTTGCATAAGAAGAAGCCCATTTATCAGTCCATTCATAACCCGGCCAGAATGAAAATCCACCTGATATTGTTTGCATTGATATAATCCTTCCAATACCTCGATTGACCATATCTATATATTTCTGTTCGTCAATATCTGTAACGGCGTTTAGAAAAGGTTTCATTCTTAAAAGTAGCAATGTTGAAGTGGAAGTCTGTTCAATGCAACCATACGGATAATTAACTGCATATTTCAGTTTGTTAAGCCTTGTTATACCGGGTAGGGTTGATAGTGTTATTATAGAATTGTGTGCCTTAGGATAGAAATCCTTAAAATATTCATTTAATGGAATATTATTATTAGGTTCAATTGTAATATATTTTGCCTCTGTTATATATGGTAATGAAGGATATACAGGGATGATGAATTCATCTTTGAATTCTTCTTCACTGGAAATAGATTGTATGCTTATTCTCATATCCCCAGCATCTTCACCTGTTTTTATCTTAAAAAATAATGTTTTATTTTCATTTGGTTTTAAAGTGAAACTTTTAATCCCTTCCAGAACTTTCCCATTATTCACATCGATTGAAAATCTTACATCTTTATATAAACCTGTAGTATTCTTAAAATTAACAGGTATTTCAAATATATCGCTTGTATATGCAAATCTTGGGATTGTTGGCTGAACCACAACATCGCTTTTCACAATAACATAAGTCTCACCCGAACCTAATTTCGTCTCGTTTAAACCTTCAACCATTATTCTTAACTTTCCATTGTATTGTGGGACTTTGAATTTATACCTCATGTTCCCATTATTATCGCTCTCGATTATTCCACTCCAGTGTGATACAATCCTTGTAAATCTTGGTTGTGGAAATTCCTCTTCTTTCATAAAGAAACCGCCACCCGTTCTTTCCATAAATCTTTTTATTATCCATCCAAATGATTCTGCTGTTCTTATATTCAATCTGTTATCCCTTAGTATATTTTCATATATATCCGGTGTTTTAAACCTTGTTATCTGCAAAATACCTTCATCAACTATTGATATCGTTCCTTTGAATTTTTCTTTCGCACTTATATTTATTGTTATTTCTTCGCCAGGTTTAACTATATCTTTTGTGCTTATCTCTATTGGAAGCATCATCTTCAAAGGTCTAATCCTCACTTTTCTTAAACCGAATGCCCTGCTCACGAGATAGTTTTCTGAAGATCGGAAAAGCAAACAGGATACATAAACATTAGATACATTTGAAGGTGCTCTGAAACTGAATTTTGCTATTTCCCCCCGGACATTTTCAAATCTTCTTATATATATTGAATCAAGTTCAACAGACCATAATATTTTTCCTTCAAATGGAAGTAATGCCTCAACATTCACAACCTCACCTTCATCATAGAAATCCTTATCAATCCTCAATGGAAGATATTCAGGTGATTCGACCTTATCTTCATCATACCACCATCCCCATCCGTATATTAGAATTTGTGAAACTGTTCGATTTTCATCATCTTTTACCTCAACAAGGATATCAGAATATCCATCAGGTGCGTCGAATGAAAAATTGAATTTGCCATCCTTTGCTATAATCATCTCTTCTTTTGTTATAGGAATTATCTGTATTCTTTTATCCCAGTAATCATAATCGTAATCATAATCATAGTATTCATCGTAATAGTAACTGTAATAATAAAGAACTTTATAAATCCTGTATGTTAATTTTGTATCCCTTTTATATAAATTACAGTCAGGATTCATCAAAATCCCTTTTATCTCAACCGGCTTTCCTCTTATTAATCTTGATGTTGAACTTCTCAATCCAATATAAAATGGTTTTGTGTGATATATTTTTTCAATCAACTTCGATGTTGTTCTTCCACTTCCACCTTCCTCAACAGAAACAAGGACTGATATTTTTAAAGGATTTGCATTATTCAAGTTTTCAGGTAAATCTACATTTAATATGTCCTTACCTTCATTATCAAGTCTCCCACTGATAGAAGGAAATTCAAAAGTAAATGATTTATAAAATCTTTCAGCAGGACCGAATTTATAATCCCCTTCACATGTAAAAGGTATCTCTTTTATTAAATATTGTCCCTCATAATTCTCACCCGAAGCCGGCGCACCAAAAAGATAATCTGCCTTAATTGAAACAGGGATTTTTTTGCCTGTTATTTTATCCGGCATTTCAAGATTTAATGAAATCCTTTCAGGGACAAATGTTTCAATAAAGATTGAATAAGTAAAATAATCCTTATCACCTATTTTAAGATTCAAGGTGTATTTCCCTGTTGGAGAAGATGGTAATGTTTTAAAACCACAATTCAAAATACCATTATTGTCTGTTTCACCGGAAAGTATTGCATATTTGGAGCCTTTTGGGTCTGTAACAGTGATAGTTACAGGTAATGAAACACCTCTATAAGTCCTGTTTTCCCTTACAAGAACTGCAAAATTCACATCTTCTCCAGGTCTATAAAGGTCTCTTTCAGGATATATCGTGCAAATGTATTTTTCCTCAGGGTCTTCACCTGATATATCAAATTTTTCAACTGGTGTTCTTAATACAGGTATTAACGCATAGGTCCAATCTTCACCTTTTTTACCAAAAATTATGTAAGGTTCCCTGCCTTCTTTTAATACTTCAAATTTTAAAAAACCTTCCCTATCTGTTACACCTTTTCCGACCAAGAAATTTGTTTTTGTCTTTGCCTCTATCTCAACATCTGGAACAGGTTCAAGTGTCTGGGAATTTAAAGCCCATACATAAACATATTTTTCAGACCATTTTGTTATCAGGGATATATCTGTTAAAACTATTCTGATATCATCTTTTAAATCCCAGGATTTTTCTGAACTTATATTTATTACATAGAGCCCCTGTTTGCCAAAATCCTTTATCTCTTTTAAATCAAACCATATAATATTATCAACCGCTGGATTTTCAATTTTTATAGTATAATTTTTCAGGATATCTTCGGAATACTCATAAACACTGTATTTTGAACCATAAGAGACAGAATGCCAGAAAAGAACATTTTCAGGTGGTATGTAAGATACATTTACTTTAAAATCTTTTAAACCACTTACCTTTATAGGTATCTTCCAGTCTCCGGATTTACCAAAATATCTACCTTCATACAGGAATCTTAATTTATCTTTGGGCTTTGGGATTTCAACATCAATCTTAACTTCTTCAAGAAGGACACTCCCCTCTTTTGTTTTAATACCTGGTTTTATAATTATTTTATACTTCTTTTCAGGAATAAAATCCCCGAAAATATAAATCTTCTTACCTGATGCTGTAACATCAAGTTTTATCTTCGGTTCTATCAAAACAAGTTTAGCTATATCCCTATCATCTATTTCCGGATATTCTTCATTAGGGAAAGAAAAATCAATCGATAAATAATTTCTTTTTTCATCTTCTTCTATCTTATAAGAATTATAAAGAACAGGACCTTTTATAAAACCAACCGGGATAATCTGTTCATATTCCTTATTGAGTTCGGTTTCTTTAAGCCCAGATGTTATTCCCTTAATTCCTTTTTTTACAACAATCCTGTATTTATCAGGTGCTTTTGAAACATTTACAGATATATTAATAATATTTTTTCTTTTGCTATCAGGATAATAAATATCTTTTATTTCTACTTTTTTATTCTCAGAATCAAATATTTCAAAGAAGTTTTTTGAGATTGACTTTAGATTAAAATTAAACTCAACCTGAAGAATTGCATTATTCTTATCAAACCTCTTCTGGAAGATATTTATTACTTCAAATGAAGGTGTAATAAATGAGAATGTTTGCTTTAATTTTATATCCCCTGTAAACAATGGAATTTTATTAATATTTATCTCATATTTTGTGTCAGGATGGACCTCTTCTTTAAAATAAACTTCAAAATTCCTTTCCGAAAGCCATTTCCCGTATGCTCTTACCTCAGGTTTTATCTCAATAAAATTCTTTAAACTTTCTTCTTCTATTATAATTCCTTCTACACCTTCAAACTTTACTGAAAAAGTTATAAGGAATGAATTCGGTAATAGATTCAACTCACCAACTGGCTGGCAGAAACACGAAATCTTTATTTCTTCTTTAACAGGTTTACCAACACCTCTTAAAACATATTCCCTTGATTTTGGAAAGACAAATATCAGACCTATTATAATAAAAAAAAGAATAACACCAGATATTATGAAGATATATTTCTTCATAAAATCCTCCTTTTTATTCCCTGAATTTTTCTCTTATTGCCCTTATAATATCATATATTGAAATAAATATATCAACAAGTTCAGGGTCAAATTGTTTTTCTTTCTGTAATTCCATCTCCTTTTTTGCTTCTTCTTCTGTCCAAGCTTCCTTGTATGCCCTTTTTGAAACAAGTGCATCATATACATCTGCAACCGCGACTATTCTTCCATATATTGGAATCTCCTCACCTTTTTTCCCTTGTCTTAACTCAATATCGTCGGCAAATACATCTTCAATAAATCCCGGATAACCTTTTCCATCCCATCTTTCGTGATGATTTAAAGCAACCTCAAATCCAAGTCTGTCCATTTCTGAAGTCTTGTTTCTGAACAATCTTGCACCTGAGATAGTATGATATTTCATTATATTATATTCATTTTCATCAAGTTTACCTGGTTTTTTCAATATCGCATCGGATATAGCAACCTTACCGATATCGTGTAACATTGCGGCTATCTTCAAATTATCTTCTGTCTTTTTTATTTCTTTATTGGGAATATTTTTCCTTTCAGCCCACTCCTTATATATTTCAACAGAATATGCACCTACCCTGTTTACATGCGCACCTGTCTCTTTAGGGTCTCTTAATTCTGCCATATTAATCATCCTTAAAATCATCTCCCTTGTAATTAAAGCCCTTTCTATTGCAGTTGCAGCGATTGTGGCAAAATAACTTACGAGCAAAAGGTCATCTTCTTTAAAAGGGATAGATTCATTATTTTCTTTTTTATTAATTAATTGAAGCACACCAATAAGTTGTTCTTCATGCGTCTTTAATGGATATGTTAGTATTGACATCGTCCTGTAAGATGTTTCCTGGTCAAATTTTTTATTAAAACAGAATGGATACTCGGAAGGTATCTCATACGCATCTTCTATATTCAAAGGTTTCCCAGTTAATGCAACATAACCTGCTATTGATTTATCATTTATTTCCATAATCTGACTTTTGTATAAAAACTTACTTTTCGCCTCTTTCCTGAAGAGCGTATCGTTCTGGACATACTCAAATGATAATTTGTTATCTTTTACAAGATAGATTGTCCCTGCGTCTGCATTTGTGAATTTCCTCGCTTCATAAAGTATAAACTCAAGAAGGGTATCTATATCTTTTATAGAGTTTATTCTTTCGTTTACTTTAAGAATATTCTTAAGATTTAAATTTTCTTCCATATAAAATATTAGAATTAAAAGATGAAAATGTCAAGAGATTTATATCCATTTTTTGGAAATTCAGCATACGATTTGATAACATCTTAAATATATATTTACCAGCTGGGAATCTTTTTTAACTCTTTTATCCTTTCTTTTGCAATCTTATTACGAGGATTGTATTCCAAGAATTTTTTATAACAGTAAAGACTTTTTTCATATTTTCCAAGTATTAGATACATTTCGGCTAAATTAAAGTAAGTTTCATAATATACTGCATTGGTTCTCTTTAAAAATTCAAGATGAAGAATTATTGCTGATTTGATATTATCTGAATGAAATGCAAAAAGACCAAGATTTACTAATTCATATGGATATACCTGTTTCTTATATAGGGATTCAAAATATCTGATTATTTTGTTTTTTCTTTTTATTTTTAAAATATCCCACTCCTCTTTCTCTGTAATTGTTGTATCAAATCCCATATTACAGATAACATCGTTTATATTAATTTCTTTCAATTCTTCTCTATAACCTTTTCTTAAATATATCGCTGTATTAATATCACAATATATTATCCTGAAATCTTTAATGTTTTTTAATTGAAGATACCATAACAATGATGCATCATAATCGAAAAATACAATATCGGGTTTGTATTCATCTATAAGTTTTTTTAAGCCTCCTGGATATTCAAAGCTTATCAAATATTTTTTAAAGAATTCCTCTCTCATAACCTCAAGTCTTCCATCTATAAAAACTTTCTGAGGTCCTTTCCATACAAGCCAACTCCCTGAATTCAAATCGTTCAAGATTCTCCCATCCAGATTATTCTTACAAAGAAATTCTGTTGCTTTTACAGGATGAATATTTTCTTCGATGCCAATACCAAAATGCATATAAGTCCTTTTTGAAAAATAATAATCATTTGTATAAACCTTCAAAATGAAAATAATTGTAATAATAGGAATAACTGTAAAAAATATTAAATTACATATTTTAAAATCTGTTTTCAACAATTTTACTGGAATTCTTATCCTAATATCATTTATAAAATTTCCAATAAATGGAATTGAAACTATCAGAAATAACGGAATATTCCGCATAGCCATAGCAGATAGAATAAAAAATATTACAAATAACAGAATCTCATGGAGTTTTCTTTTAAGGATTTTTATAAATGTAACTAAAAAACCTGACACACTTAAAAAATAATATATGTATATTTGTTGTCTTTGCAAGAAAGGAGAAACCTCCCTTCTTATAATAGCCCAGGGAGATATTAATTCTGTAACAGCGGATTTAAAAATACTGCCACCCTGTAATCTTGTAAAAAGATAAAATGGGAACAAAATACCTTTAAAGAAATAAGGATTAAGGAGACATATTAATATTGAAAATATTGTATACTTTAAAAATGTTTTATCCATTTTCTTGTTATGGATAAATATGCTTATTAAATAAGTAATTAAAACAAACCAGCTCAATATGAATAATCCATGGAGATTGACCCAGAGAAGATTTATAAAAGGGAGTAAGAATAAATAGTTCTCTTTTCTATAATAATATTCTTCGAGAATAAACAATGTTAATGCCAGAAAAAGGTATGTAAATATTTCCGGCCTAACAGAGAATCTTAATTCAAAGGGGAAAATAGAAAGCAAAAGAATCGACAAGATTACAACAGGGTGAATTTTATATCTGAGCAACCTTAATAAAATAATAAAATATATTAGTAAAACTATAATTGTCTTGAAAATTACAATTCCACGATAATCTGAAATCTTGTAAATCAGATAAATTATAATCTGGAAAAGCCAGTACATTGCGATGTATTCATTTTTGTTAACGGTATATGTGAATTCATCATACCTGTGAAAAGACTTATTTACAAGCATCCATTCACCGCCCTTTAAGTGGAATCCTATATCTGCATCTGTAATTCTTCTTAAAGATAAAAAAAGAATTAAAATAAATATTAAAAATAAAGAAAAGTAGAAAATAATATTTTCAATATAAAATCCCTCAATTTTTTTATTACTAATATTGAACGATAAAAATTGCTTTATTATTTTCATCTCAAATTTATTATATATCTTACTTTTTCAACTCAATTATAACAAACTTTTTAATTAAATAAAAGTCTTCAGCCTCAAGAATAATAAAATAAACACCTGATTTTAACCTGTTCTCGGATTCGAAAAAGTAATCCCCTTTTTTTAATCTTTTATCCACAACTTTTGAGACCTTCCTTCCGGTTATGTCAATAATATTAATCTTTACTTCTTCATCAAAAGGCATAAATAAATGAATCCTGTGTATTTTTGGGAAAAATGTCTGTGGAATATCAAGGATTATCTTTTCCGTTAAATCTTCATTAATTCCAGCTGTTGGAATCATAATGAAAGAATCAAACACTTCACCTGTGATTTTTATACCCCTTGAAATGATAGTATCGTAATTTACATCAATAACAACAAAATGATATTTAGCTTCCCTGTACATTGTCCAGTAACATATTGTATCCCAATTATTATATATTGGTGCTCCTCCACCACCTGAGATTATATATTGAACATTGTTCACAAAACTCCTCTCGTAACAATGATTGTGACCACTGAAAACTATCTTCACTTTAAACCTTTCAAAAAGTGGAACAAGGTTTTCCCTTATTAATAAATTACTACCATGACCGAGATTTGTGGAAAAAGGGGGCTCATGGCAAAGAACAAAGATATTCTTAATTTCAGGATTGGCACTATCTGATAAAAATTCACTAAGAAGCCATTGATATTGTTCAGACTCTGGAAGAAAATATGAATAATTATCAATTATATGGAATGATGAATTACCAAAATGGAATGAATACCATCTTTCATTGTCAGGTAATGAAAAATACTTAAACCAATTTGAAATATTTCCAATATCATGATTTCCGAGAACCGGGAAAAGTATTGTCTTTGAAAGCAAATCTCGCTCAATATTAAAATATGTTTGATAATCAACCTCACTACCTGTTGTGGTAAGGTCACCTGTATTAAGTATGAAATAAGGCGAAGGAAGTTCCTGTAACATCCTGTTTATCACAGATTGATGCATTGAACTATCAGTCCTTGTATCACCAAATACAAAAAAACGGAATCTTTCGCTATATGTTGGGCTCCTGAAATATTTAATTTCACTTGTATCTGTCCCTGATATAATCCTGTAGTAATAAATTGTATCATTAAGTAATGGATAAAGTAAAATGGAATGAAATTTAAGTAATTCAAGATGTGATGCTTCAAACCCAAGTGAATAGGACAAACCATACTGAACCAACCCAGATGTTTCATCTGAACTTTCCCATAATACTATTATTCCATTATTCCCATAATACTGTAAATATGGACCTTTTAAAATATAGCTTATAATCTCATATATTAAAAATATGTTCATTCAGTATAAGAAAAATTTCTAAAACAGCTTAATATATTTCTTTGTTATCTTTTCCTTCCCTATCTCCATATTCACGAAATATATTCCATCAGGTATATCTAAATAAACAGTCTCTTCGTATCTTCCTGCTTTCATATTACCTTTGTCAATACTTTTTACAATCTGTCCCAGAAGATTATATATTTTGAAAGAAACATTCCCATCAACCGGAATTCCATAATGAATACTTGCATTATTCTTATTAAAAACAAAATCAAAATAGACATTTTTCGGTATCTCCTCGGCAATTCCTGTTGGGGTAAAATCTATTGAGAAGGAATCTATATACCAAAAGAATTCATCATTTGCAACATACCAGAATCCTATCTTTACATTGTTCTTTCCTTGAGCATATGAAGTGATATCTATTGTCTTATAACCAGAATCATCTGCATTCTGGTAAAGTGCTATCCTCGTCCAGGAATTACCCCCATCTGTTGACAACATTACATTACCTGAATCTGTTCTAGAAGTTGTGTAATCATTGTAATAATGCCAGTAATGTAATACATATATTCCTTGCTGTGTGCAGTTAAACCTTGGTGATATAAGCCAGTCATTTGACCATTCAACAGGAGACCAGAATACCCTTGCAACATTGCTAAATCTATAAGATGTATTCAATAAGTATTTATGCCAGTCATTCGTATTTAGAATCTCAGGGGATTCTGAACCACCATCAATTATTTCCCAGCCATCATATGGAGGATTTGAAGAATTTGACCAGTTCTCTTCAAAGTTTGTAGAATATGGTGGAACTTTATATTCAGGCCATATCATAATTTCTTTAAATGTGGTGTCATTTGAAGTATTATAATCACCTTCAAGTAAGGAAAAACTCCTTATCGTATCTATACCTGTTTGCAAGGGTTGCCAGTCAATAGTAAATACGAAATTTGCACTATCGTTTGTATTTAATGTTCCTGAATATGTTTCACCTGATGATGTCCCTTTATTACTTACATAAAAAACAGGAACGCTTGTTAAAGTTCTTGGACCAAAGTTTTTTATTTTTATCTCTACCCAGTAAAAATTATTCTGAATATATGGTGGTTTTGGTAATCTTATTGATGTTACACCACCATCCGTTGTTGATGGTGATGTATAAACCCTAACAGAATCTATGAAAATATTGTTACCATATTTCGACCTTGCAAGAAAACCTACAAAAACACTCCTTCCAGGGGAAAAATCACCTATTTCAACTGTATGTTTCTGCCATTGCTCTATTGAATAAGGTCTCTGGAAACCAGCAACCTTATTCAGGTTTAATGAGTCAAAACCATATTTTACATATATGGAATCTCTTAAAGCAGAATAACCAGTATCATGATACATATAAAAAACAAGATTCACCTTTTTTGCTGTATTTCTTATCTGAGTCTCATTTGTTAAAAGAAGTGCGGATTCTCCTGATGAAGCATAAAATGATGGATAATATGCAACAGCATAACCTTCAAGGACAGGAGCAGAAGGATGAGCCGGGAGTGATGTTCTATACCAATTGTATTTAAATCCATAGTTATAACTTGTCCATTTTTTTCTATAAGACCAGAGTGGTTCCTCTAAGGTAGAAAGCACAGGTGGAAAAAGGCCCGCATTAAAACCAGAAGCAGCCCAGGTGGAATCATCATAAACCTCAATATGTAGTTTACAGGTATCATTCCTTCTATTGCCATCAAAGGTATAATCCACAAAAGCAACAATCGTATCAACACCACGGAAATTAGGTGTGATACTTGCCTCATATATGGCTGTATCACCGGGGTTTAAAGTGTACGTATATATTCCGGAATGGTTTAAAGAATGATGTAAAAGATAATACCCACAGGTGAAATTTGAAATCTGATTTGAACCTGAATTAACAATAAGGAAACTTATATTATCTGAGTAATTTGTTCTTAAAACAGAATAATAATAGACATTAATTTTAAAAAGGCATAGGTCATAGGGACTTATTAACTGCTCTCCCTCATACAAATTATTAAAATTCCCGGAGATAACATATTCTTCAGTAACACCTTTAAACTTATTCACATTACCTATCGCTACCCCAGCATACCAGTTTGATGTCTTTGTAAGCAATTCTGCCCAGAAAAACCCATTAGGTGCTATATAACATAGCAGCGGATAGTTGAAATTTTTATTCACAAAAATTATCTCATAACCAGGATTATCAGATATCACATCTCCTAATGCAATATCGTTTGAACCATTTAAACCAAGTATGTTATATGACCTTCCAAACCATAATCCACCAGAATAATTCCATATACTTATCTGATATGATGTGGTATCGTGCAGAATAGCAATCTCATTACCTGATAATGTGGGGTCTATATCACCAACAACAACATCAACTGCATTAAGTAAATTATTGGTTATAAGTTCAGAGTTCCATTGTGATGAACCCTCATCATACCATACTACCCATAGATTTTTTCCACCAACCACATAAACCTCATCCGGACCAATACCACCGATATCTGACCTTACATCCCCCACAGCAACCCCTCTAACTTGCTGAACAGGTGTTCCAGAAAGAGAAATATTTGATGTATCATAACCTGAAGATTTATACCTAATCCAGAAAAGTTCTGAATAATCTGTTCTTGGAATAAATATATCATAATAATTATAGTTGGAAATGTAACCTATATCAATATTTGTAGCATTTTCACCTAGTCCAGTTAATATATATATAGATTCTTTTAAAGCCCAGTTTGATATTGTTGGGTCCCACTGAAACCTGTAAAAATTATCACCATATGTTGCGAATATACTATTTCTTGTATCAGATGTAGATGTCTTGCCAATTTTAGTTGAATAACCAATAGTTGTATAAGGGAAATCGTGTATTTTTTGAACCCTGAACTTATATGGTCCAAAAGAAGATGTTGATGTATCTGTGCAGATATAAAGCGAACCTCTTGAAAGAATGATCCTTATCGTATCATCGCTCGGGCTTTTTAAAAATTTCCCGATATCAATAGCACCGTAATTAACAGCATCTGCAATAACATTTGTATCCATTACTGGTTCAGGAGTTTTCACATCAGAAAGGAAATGCACCTCATCCATTACGGGAACAGGATATTCAACCTCTTTAAAAATGTTAAATTGAGATAAAACCAGAATTAAAAAAATACACTTAATGGTTAACATATAGACCTCCTTTTTAAAATTATATTAACCATAAGCATATATATTTTTAATTAAATTTTAAATTTTGTCAAGTTAAATTTTTTACAAATTGAACTATTTTATATTTTTCTTAATGCATCATTGGGTGTAAATCTTCTTGCATAAATTGCAGGTATCATTGCAGCAAGACCTGAAATAAAAATTGCCATAATAATACTGATAATCACATAATAAAAATGAAGATCAGGATAGACTATATAACTTATCATAAGGTCTGTATTCTTAATAGCACCTTCAAAATTCATTCCTTTGTTATGAAGATAAAAAAGGATAAGGTATCCAAAAAATGAACCTGTTATACCACCTATGCTTCCAATAATTACTCCTTCAAGTATAAAATTCTTAAAAACATCATTATCTCTCATACCAATTGCCTTCAATGTTCCAATCTCCCTTATCCTCTCAAAAACTATCATAGTCATAAGATTCAGGATAACAAAAGAAGCAAGTAAGAAGATTAATAATTCAAGAAAAGAATATATCTTTAAAGCAAGAGCAAAAGCGTCAAGGAAAGGTATCTGTTCTCCTGGTTTTCTTATTGAAATACCATCTATTTTAACATTTTTTATCTTATCAACCACTTTTTTATCTCCGGTATATAAAAATAACTCTGTAAAACCTTCCCTTATCCTTAAAAGTCTTCTTGCATCTTGGATAGATATAAAGAACATATTCCTGTCTATCATCCCTATACCAAAATGAACAATCCCTGTTATTTTCAGTTTTATTCCATTTATTCCACCCTCTGATGTTTTTGAAACAACCAGTATACTATCCCCTGTATTTACTCCGATTTTTTCTGAGAATTCTCTTGTTATAATAATTCCATCACCAATAGAACCTTCCACAATTTTGTCTTTAATCTTGAATCTTGTTCTTTCAAAATCAAGACCAATACCTATTGCAGGTTCTGTATTCTCTTCTTTCCCAAGTAATGTCCCGAATCTGAACCTTGGTTCGATCAGTTCTATACCCTGAATCGTATCAAGAGCATTCAAAATTTCTTCATCAAACACTTCATCAACAGGCATAAAATTTTCTCTCTGAACAAAACCGTCTGTTGTTATCTTCAAATCACCTGTTAGATAATTTTTGTATTCCTCCATCATACCTCTTGATATTCCACCGACATAACCTTGCGCAAATACAACTATTATTGAGGCAATGAATATTGATAATGATGCATAAATTGTCCTTGTTCTGTATCTTAATATGTTTCTTAAAGCAAATTTGAATAAGTTCATTGTATCACCCTCAATGCATCTTGTGGTTCCATCTTTGCACCTTTCCTTGCCGGAAAAAATCCTGCTATCGTTGTGAAAAATATGCTTAGGATTGAAACAAGGATGATTGAAGGAAAATCCCATCTTGATTTTATTATTCCTAATACCTTATATCCTATATTCATATTTTCAATATTCCATATAGACATCATATCAATTCCGTGTATCACAAAATATAGATTCCCGAGACTACCAATTATTAAACCAAGGAATACACCAAATAAACCTATGAAAAAACATTCTATAAGGAACACAAGGAGTATTTCACTTTCTTTCATACCGAGTGTTTTCAAAGTTCCTATTTCCCTTCTTTTTTCATAAACAGATATCATCGTTGTATTTATAACACCAACAAAACCTATTATCGCTATAAAGAATATGAGCACACCATTACCTTTTGCCTTTGCCTGTGCCATCTGTAAGAAGTCTTCTGCAAGTTTTTCCCAGGTAAAAACCTTTATATATGGAACTTCAGTTTTTATGATATTGCTATATTTAGAACAATTGTTGTAATTTTCTGTCTTTATCGCAATCTCTGTAATCCCATCAACTCCCAGCATCTCTTTTGCATTTTCTATATCAATATACACATAAGAATTATTAACAATGGGATTTGGAGAAGAAATTATGCCAGAAATAATGAATTCTCTGGATTCAATCATATCTTTTTTTCTGAATGTTATGAAAACAGAACTCCCAATATCTAAATTCATATCCTTTGCTATCTGTTCTCCTATTATTAAACCATCTTCAATCCCACCTTTGTAAATAAATTTTCTGAACACAAAAACAGAATCAATTGTATTAAAATTAACACCCATAACTATCACAAATCTTGAATCAATAAAATTATCTATTTCACCCTGGAAAGACAGAATTTCAGTATATCCTTTTATAAAACTGTATTTTTTTAGTATTTTTATAATATCACTATAATTGTACACAAGATTATCCTGTTCAAAAGGTTTATTCTCATCATAATTTGAAGACCTTATCTTCATATGTGATGTGTTATAGTTTAGTTCATTCTCAAAACTCGTATCATAAAAACCTTTAAGAAGAGAACTCATTATGATAAAGAATGTTATTGCGATAGTTATAACAAGTGAGGTAAGTATAGTTCTTCTTTTCTGCCTTAAAATATTTTTAAATGCAAATATGAATAAAAATTTCATTTTTTTCTATCCTCAATTATTCTTCCATCCCTTAACGATATAATCCTTTTGGCATATTCAAGAATTAGAGGATCATGTGTTGAGAATATAAATGTTATACCATCTTCTCTATTCATCTTTAACATCAACTCAACTATCTTCTTCCCATTCTCTGTATCAAGGTTTGCAGTTGGTTCATCCGCAAGGATAAGTTTTGGGTTTTTCACAATAGCCCTTGCAATAGAAACCCTTTGCTGTTCACCACCTGAAAGTTCAAGTGGTTTTCTGTCTTTAAACTGAATAAGCCCAACCTTTTTAAGTGCCTCATTCACCCTTTTTCTGATTTCATCTTCACTATATTTTTTAAGAAGCCTCAGAGAAAGTTCTACATTTTCATATGCGGTTAAAACCGGTATTAAATTATATGTTTGAAAAATAAAACCAAAATATTCCCTCCTTAAATGGGCAAGTTCATCAGAATTCCTTGCCTTTATACTCTTTCCTTCGAGAATAACCTCACCTGAATCTGGTTTATCAATGCAACCAATTATATTAAGTAGTGTTGTCTTGCCAGAACCTGAAGGTCCTGAAATAGCAGTGAACTCACCTTCCTCAATATTGAATGATATGTTACTCAATGCCTGAAAATTTGTCTTACCTGTCTTATAGATCTTATTCACATTTAAAACCTGTAAAAGCATATATCCTCCTAAAATCTTCCTTCTATCCTTAAATATGTCGTAAGTTTCCCAAATCTCTCTTTTGAGAATTCACCTTCTCCGAATGTTGTTATAAAAAGTATACCTGTATAAAGACCCTGTGAAAAATTATATATTACCTGCGGTATGATTAATGCACTTTTATCATGAACATTTGTAAAAATATTAAATGTTAAACTCAGGAATTCATTATAGTTATAATTTATGAAACTATGTAAGTATCTATTTGATTCAAGAAGATAGTAGTTATCATCTTTATTATGATAATATGATGAACCTAAAAATAACCTACCTTCAAAAAAACTATAATCAAAACCTGATACAGATTCAATATTGTAAGTTCTATTTACCTTATCATAATAAAACCTGTTACTTGAATTCACACCTAAAAATAAATCACCTTTAAGATAAAAACCAAATGAAAGGGTGTTATCTTCTCTTATAAAAATTCCACCAATATCAAAACTTCTTAAATTTGTAAAAATATCAAATCCTGCAATAGATTCTTTCAGCTTATATTCAGGTTTTGTAAAAATTTTTATCCCTGATTTTGCATCTATCATATAATCTACTGAAAAACCTACTATACCTTCTTTTGTATAAGCTAAATCTGTAAATACAATCTTTTTATCTATCTCAAAAGGATTAAAGATTACAGGTAATCCTAAATTTATATACTGTTTACCAAATGTTAAATTTATATTTTTTAGAAACAATCTTACGAAAGCCCTCTTTAGTGAAAAGTATCCCTGTAAAATACTTTCAGGAAAGAAAATAAATAACCTACTATCCGTATAAAACATCCATTTTTCTTCCTTTTTCCAGAAAGATAGTTTCAATTCATCAATATTATAAAAATTATAATCATTTACTTCCGTAATCTGAAATATTGCATCATTCCTTAAATAACCATTAAAATTCAAAGAAAAAATTATAAAAATCATCTTTTTAGATTCTGTTTTGTGAATATATCTTCTTTTATGTCAATATCAAAATAAATTTCTTTATATTCTATCTTTGTTATTGAATTTTTCCTCCTCAAATCAATGATACTGATCTTTGTCGGAAAAAATCTTCCATTAAAATTCTTTATTTCTTCTTCTTTTATCTTTTTTATCATCCTTCCGGATTTTGTAAAAAGTTCTATCTCGTAAGGAATAAAGATTTCTTTATCAACAATAAGAATCTCTTTATAGTATGTAACATCCTCCTTCTTTGCTTTTAGTTCAAGTATGTAGCATTTTTTCCCGTTGTATAGAGTATCACCTGTAATACTGCTTTCATATTTTGCTTTTAGTTCTTCATCTGAAAGAAGGTCTTCATAAGAAAGATCGCTTCCCATCATACCCTGTCTTAACATATGACCCGATATCTTCATTATATCATCTGCATCTGGGAAATAAATCCATAATTCGTTCCCTATCTTTAAATACTTTACACCGATATCTTCAGGGTTTTTAAACTCAATGAAGAATTTATTCCCCTGTTTTTTCCCGTATATAATGAATTCTTTAATAATCCTCTTGTTATCCCTCTCAATGCTCATTATTGCTTCTGCCTTTATGGTATTATAAACTAAATTTTCATCGATTTTTTTCAGAATTTCTTGTGAATTTATTGAAAGAATCAAAAATAACATAACATTATTTATTTAATGATAGTTACTGAATATGTCAACTATTTTTTTATGTTTTTCACTTCACTATAACAATCTTTCATCTGTATTTTTATATCTATTATAAAGAGATATTTTGTTACAGTTCTAAATTTCCAGTATAACTATCCTGATATGATGGTGCCACCTTTACATGGTGTATCTTTGCCCAATTTATCATACCATCACAGGCATATTTTGCTGCAGGCTCGTAATATATCATATTTTGGTCAACAAATGCAGCAATAAAATAGTATGTCCAGACACCATTCTGCATTGTTGCATCACCATCATAAGAATATGTTGTTGTGCTTGATGCCACTGCAATGACCCTGCCTGTAGCATTTAATGCGGTTTTCATTCCACCTATCTGGCACGCATCAAATGCAAACACCATCTTTGTGCTTCCAACACCTGCAAATGCTTCTTGAAACCAGCCTTGTGTAATATAATAAAGGTCAGTTGTTATTATACAGGAACCATATTTAGTTTTTGAGCCATGACCTGAATAAATAAATGCTATCTCATTTCCACTTGCAGCCATACTCCTTAACCAGTTAACTTCATTTATAATAGCATCCTTTGTAGCCTGCCTATCGATCAATGAATGTATCACAAAACCCTTTGAATTCAAAACACTGATCCAGTCTCTTGCATCATCGTCACAATAGTTTAGGTCATTTGATGTGCCACTATAATCTGAAATTCCAATAACAACTGCGTATTTACCGCCTTTTACTGGAAGAATTTGTGGCTCAGGTAGAAGTTTTGCATCTTCAAGCTTCATTGTTACACTTTCCACAACATCTTCCGGCCTTGTTTCAATAAATTCAGGCCTCTGAAATGCCTGTCCTTGAACCTCTTCACCAAACTCATCAATTGGTGTTTTAGAACAGGACGCAACCACCAGAATCAAACCAACTACTAAAAGAACCTTCAGAAACCTCATCGTTCCTCCCTTTTTAGATTTATATATAAAAAAAAACATTCCCAATTATATAATCTATTCATTTTTAAAAACATAATACCCTTTTAACAAATCTTGATTTGCAAATTTGCAATGTTATTTGGCTTTAATTTTATTTGAAACTTTCGTAACTATTTGAAAACTAAATAATAGCAAAATTTTGCAAATTTGCATTAATATATGCAAAAATGCAATGAATTGAGATGGTCTTTATTTAATCAGGATTGCCTTTATCTGGTTTGTTTTTTTGTTGACAACTGTTTTTATAAAATATATTCCTTGTTTTCCGACTGAAACTTTACACTCGTTTGTTCCTGGAAAAATAAATCCTTCGGTTTTTAATACCAATCTACCAAGTATATCATAAATATAAATCCCGTATCTTGTAGATATATTTGAATATATTGAAATAATAATCTCGTTTTTGAAAATAGTTTGTGACTTAAATATTATCTTTTCCTCATCATCACCAGCATTATAATCAGTATATCCTATTATAACATCATCAATGAACCAACCCGGATATTCCCTGATATAATTACTCCCAAAATGCCATCTTATCTTTATTGTATCACCGGCAAATTGGGATAGATTAAACTCTACCTTCTTCCATTCGGTCATATTCCCGGTCCACCCTCTTTCCTTCGGAATCCCTCTGTTTTGTGTTGACATCTTCTCTATGTTATAAACTGGATAAACCGGGTCAATAATCCCAAATCCACTATTATTTCTTGAAATTTTTACATTTCCTCCATCATAGAAAGAATCTGTTTGCAACCACATATTAAATGAAAAAATAATATTTTTATCGTTTGGAAGATATATGGAGGGTGTTTCAAGCCTTGAATCCGAATTCTTTGAGTAATTACTATCAAGAACTGTTCCCCAAACTTTGAAACCTGATGAACCATATTCAGGGCCATAAGAAACTTCACCCCATTCCCAATCACCTGAATGGATTAAATTCCCGGAGTCTGTCTCAAAATCACAGGAATATAATTTAATGAAAGGATAAAGATTAACCTTTAAATACATATCTCTATTAAAGATATTGACACCTCTTATCAAAGTATCACTATAATTATCTTTCGAAAACATTATGTCGTATGTCCCATTGTATAATTTTATTTTTCCTTCTCCCAGTGTATCTGTTGTATCAATCTTATAGAGCTTCCCCTCCCAGAATACTTTTACTAAAACAGAGTTATCCAAAGAACCTTTTGGGTCAGTAAATATCCTCAGTTCTGCATTTTCTTCCGGCTCCTTTGAATACAGATATTTTATCGTATTTTCTAAGAGTTTAATTTGAACATCTTCACAAAGTTTTTCAAAATTAAATCCAAAATAAACAAGCTGCCCTGATTCCAAAGAAGGTGTGTTATCATACACAAAAATTCCTGAACAATCTGGAATTTTTTCAGTTCCATATATCAACTCAACATCTTTTAATATTTCACATATATCCTGGTCTGCCCATCCTTCATATTTTATTTTCAAAGTCTCTGGTAATAAATTTGGATAATTTACAATGGGATGGGTTCTTTTTTTCAAAATCAGGTTTCCTCCATCGTTACCCTTCCAATCTTTTATATGTAAAACCTTTTTCCCAAAATCATCCCAGGAATAGAAATAACCTACATCGCCACCTTCTATAATGATTTTGCCAAATTTTTCATACCAATCTTTTATTTTTTTCCTTATGTCTTTATTATTTAATGGATTTCTATTTCTACCACTGCTTAAAATCAATATATCATATTTTTCCCATATAAAATTGTATGCAGAATCAAATGGAATAACATCAGAATAATAACCAATCTTTGAAAGGAGATTATGCAAAACAATAGGTGAATTACCGGTCGAATCATCATTTAAAATTAAAATCTTGCCTACTGATCTGTAAAGTTTAAAGTCAATTTTCAAGGTTTCACATTCCACCTTAATCAATGTGTCTATACTTTTGTAACCTTTACTTCTTATATAAAATATGTAATCAAAGTATGGAATCTTAAATGAAAAGAAACCACTTAGATCTGAATTTAAAGAGATGATTAAACTATCTTTTGCATATACATCTATTTGTGCAGTAATTCCTTTACCTGTGATTTTATCCACTATGAAACCAGAAACAATAGATTTAGGCATTGGTTTTAAGAATAATTCATAAAAGTTATATGGATGCCTAACAATTACAGTTGTATCAATTATGTAAAAACCAAATGCTTCAGCCTTTAAATTATAGTACCCACAAACAAGAGAATCCAAGGTGAAATAACCACCAGCTGTTTTAATCCTAAAGGTATCGCAATTGTAAATCCATATAGACGGATCCACGGGATTTCCAGAATAAAGATCAATGACTTTACCGGATACATAGCCTTTGAAATCCTTCACAGCAAAAAAATAATCTAAAACATTGTAACCTTCTTTACAAATTCTTGCATCTATTACGCCATCTTTTAATGGAATAAATAATACATTTAAAGTGTCAGTGTAAGATTGTGTAAAAGTGTCTATTCCACAGCCTTTGATAAAGGTTTTATGTCCTTCGGGTTTTGTATAAGTCTTTATATAGCATTCTATATTCTTCATTAGTGAACCTGATATGTTTATTAAATCAGAACCGCAGGTTATTTCGTGTTTCTGAAATTCTTCACCTCCGTAAACAAATATTCTACCTTCAAAAATAATATGGTTTTCCTTTAATCTCCTTCCGGTTATATATAAACTTTCTCCATAAACAGGAAAAAGTGAAAAATAGGCAATACCAAAATTGTCCGTTGTATCTTTTAATGAAATTTCTTCACCTTTTATTGTGAATTCAATATCTGGAATCGCATTCCCGTATTCATCACCAACCTGAATTGTGATATTTGAAAATTCATTTATTGGGATTGAGTCCGGTGATATTATTATCTTCATTTTTTCAGTAATGTAAATGGAATCAATAAATGGTATAAAATTATCTTTTGTTACGGTAATATTCATAAAACCTGATGAATGTTGGTTTAATTTTAAGATTGCATAACCTGAATCGTCCGTCCTTCCAACCTTGTAAATCTCTTTCCCTTTCATTATACAAACCCTTGCACCAATCAATGGATTTCTGAACCTGTCCTTAACAGAGACTATAAACAATGAATCTTCAATGGATATAACCTTTTTAAAATATGTAAATATTGAATCAGGTATCCTTGTCCAGACAGGCATTTCAGGGTCACCAAAAAGCATAAGTTCATAAATACACCATCTGTAATAACCATTTATACCTTCAAGTTGAACCACTGGAACATATTGTTCTTTCGATAGTGAGTTAATTTTCCCAAGGTTCAGAATACTATCGACATAAATAAGATGGAACATTGTCGTATCAATTGTCTCCGATGGTCCCAATCCCGGAATATATCCCCAACCGTATCTTGTATTCATAATAGAAGCAACACCACCACCATTCGGATTTAGGACAATATGTTCAGCGAAGCAATCCCCTCCCTGAACATAATCTACAGCACCTGTCATACATGAAATACCTGTAAAAAGACCAATCTTAGAATTATTTGTAAGTTCATCTATATCCTGAATTGTAATCCCGGCAGTTCCGTATGCATTTCCGTGTGATGCAAAATGGGAAAAATTAACACCTTCTTCAATTGTATTTTTAACCATACTTCCAGAATAATTTCCGGTTGATTGGTATAATTTTATATCTTTCACAAAATCAGGTGTAATATTCGATATTATATTGTTAACAGTATCACCCCAATAGCTGTAATAAAGAAATTCAGCGGGAAGCATCACTTTCTTTATGTAATCTGTTGCAGGATTTCTTTCATAATTTATCACTTTATTAACAAATATTTTTACTTCATTGGTATCCTTGCATGGTGCCCTTCCCACATAAATATCTGAATAAAGGTCAACAGAATCTTCAATCTCACCATAGGTATTATCACCATCAAAATTCCAGTCTCCATCAAGGTTCGAATAATACATATCTGATGGAATTGTGTCCTTATCGTATGGCTCACCTGAAATACCTGAAGATTTATAGAATAAATCCATCCTTGGAATAACCTCATGATTATTTTCGTAATCGCACTGTCCTCCAAGTAAAACATAATCAGTCCCCAAACTTGTATAAGCCCATTTTATAAAATTTCTTATTTTCTCTTGTTTAGTATTACCTGAAAAATTAAGAATTATTGAATCCACATCAAATATTTCAGTCTTAACACCTTTCTGTGTCTTCCAATCCTTCAAGGGTTCAAAAAATTTAATGAAATCATTTTTTGTAATTATTATTTCCTCTGTTTTGTCTTCATTTTTTCTAAAAAGATGGAAGTCCGGATAATAACTACTTTTTTTATCTACATTTATTTTAAATCTGATAAATTTTAAAAAGTATATCTTACCTTCTTTTGGAATATACTTTATAGGGAATATTGCAAAATTTACTATATTCTTACCCCTTTTGAGCCCCTGACCTGTGTAAATAATTGTTTTTTCAGGAAAAAATTTTGAAGAGTTGTATATTAAACTGTCAGGTTGTAAAAAATCAAAAGAGTTCAATTGTAAGGGGAATCCCTTTTGACCAGGGAAGAGTTTAAAATACCCTGAAATCTCAATCCATTCTTCATCCAGTTCTTTTATATCTATAAATTTATTATCTATTTCTAAAGATAAAATTTTAATTGGAATTAATGGTTCACCAGGATTTGAAAAAAAACCACAATCCTTAACCACTATTAAATCATATTCATTAAGTTTATAAAATTGAATATCATTGAAAAAAAGTTCACAAGTAAGATTAAAGAAAATCACAATCATAATATGAATTTAAAAAGAATTTATAAAATTTCAAATATATTTTTACGGGAAGATCAGGGACATGGTGGTACAATTTATTATAATTAACATTTAAGTTTTGTCTAAAAATTTTATCATAAATCTCAT
>CBFGJG010000026.1:0-27633 GCA_965649055.1 Caldifarciminota bacterium | reverse complement strand
ATCTCCCATGATTCACCATTATCATTGGAACTTAAAAGATAAATCTTATTATCTGCCTGATAAACAAGATAAACATTCTCCTCGTAATAACCAATCTTCCTCTGATTATTTGTCCCTGTTGCATAAGAAATATCTGATGAACCAATTGGATGATGAAGATTCACAATATTTGAACGGGAAGAGATATTATCATTATTATCAACTCCTCTTGTATAGAAGTAAAACAAGTTTCTTGGGGCATAAGGTAAATCTGTATCATAAGAATTCACATAAGTGGTATCAATAAATGCAGAATTTCCATAAATATTATAATGTGAGAAATCAATCTCCTTATTGTTTCTTCTCCAGGTAAGATTAACCCTCCAATTAACTGAATCAATCCTTATTGGTCTTGCTTGTAAATTTGAAGGAGGTAAAGGTGGAACCCTGTCGGTTGTATTATTTGTATTCCATCTATCTGAATTATCTTCAAGCCAGGAATATCTTGATATGGTTTTATTAAATGGGTAAAGATGAACAGTCCCAAAATAATCACCAAATCCAAATTCATAATCACCATCATTATCAGCATCTGTTAATATCCCACCATCTGTTCCTCTACCAAAATATTCACCACCCGAAAGTATTGATGTCCCATCAAGATTGAGAATAAACAATCCCCTATATGTTGGAAGTATAATATCAGGAATATTATCACCTGTTATATCTGCTATTGTAGGATTTGCTACTCCATCAAGCGGTAGGAACCTATTAAGTGTTATTCCAGAACCTGTAACAAAATCAGGTAATATCTTAAAATATCCATCCTTTGTTATTGACATAGGTTCAAGATATGGGTCATCATCAATATTTGAAAGTATTGGTGCATTGGCTGAAACAGAATCATAGAAACTAACAATATCCCCCTGCATTCCATCAAGAAGATATAATTTATCAGTAGTTCCTAAAATTATATCATCCCTCCCAAGATTCCTTGCATTTCCAAGAGATAAAGATAAAACATAAGGGGAATTTTTCTCCCACAATTTTGAAAAACTCCCATTTGAATAGGTGTAAACAAGAATCTTTTTAGTCCCATATTCTGGTCCAGAAGAAGAAGTTCCATAAAATACTATTTCATAATTCCCATCACCATTAAGATCACCAATTGTTGGGAAATCAACACTCGTCTCATCATATTCCCAGATTAAAGAACCATTACAATTAAAGACTTTTAATCGTTCTTCTGAAGCCCAAGTTTTCATTGTGTCATAAGAAAAATAATTAGCTGAAACAACTATCTCCTTTTTATAGTCATTATCAAAATCAAAGATAATAGGTGAAGAATTAGGTGAATTTATTGGTGCTTTGAATTTAATATTCCCATTTTCATCAAGACAGAAAAGTTCCCCTTCTTCCAATCCTATTTCTGCAACAAAAATTATCTCTATTCTTCCATCATCATCAATATCCTCAACTGCAGGTTTTAAGATCTTTGTATTCTGTATTGGAAAATTCCATTTTAATGTTCCATCTAATTTATAGCAGGATAGACCAGAATTACTCCAGAAAAGGAATTCATCCATTCCATCAAGGTCAATATCAATAAAGTAAGAACCAGAGTTGAAATCAACTGAACTGATTGAATTGACAAGAATTGTATTATTATCAATATCCTTTGGAAATCCTGAATATTCCTGTATTCCGTAAATATAATTATATGGATGGAGTGTTGGGTCACCAAAAACAATCAAGCCATAAAAATTTGATTTCGCCCCGATACCACTAACGCCATCTTCCAACACAGAAAAAAGAAGTTCATAAATTGCTTCTCCAAGAGAAAACCCTCTACCTAAGAATTTTATATATAATGCTTGAGGTATGGATGCAATTGCTTTTGATGAAGCAATAACCCCTAAGGTCTTATCGCAGAAAAGAAAATAAGACGCAATATAACATTCATTTTGAGGTTCAAGCCTCCAATCGTACATAGCAAAATTCCCATTAAAACAGGATGCTAAAAGATAGAACATACTTTTATTAGCATAAGGACTAGTGATGTCGGAACCAAATACATTTTCGTCTAATCCAGTATTGTTATTATGTAAGATTACACGATCAACGTCGCCATGTGATTCTTGAATTACAAATTCGTATTGCTTATATATCACGGAACAGCTCTTTTGAACATAATACCATTTTATCACAGTATCAGGTGTTCCAGACTCCCAAACATCCCTGTGTGAATAAGCATCAATTAAAAAATTGTAATGAGCAAGGTCAAGAAACTCTAAGCCCTTATAATATCTTTCAATTGTAAAATTACCAATTCTCAGATTATGAACCCTATAAAAATAATCATTTATAAGTTGTGCATCAGTCTGAATAGAGCCTCTTTTAGGGAATATCCTTGCAGTATAAATCTCAGGTGCAACATCACCAGAACCATCAAGATGGTCAACTAAAATCTTATAATTAAATTCGAAGGTATCAATCCATTCACCATCTATATCCATATAATATAACTCACAGGGATATGCACCTTCCTCTGAACCTGTCCCTATATATGATGGTTTAGAAGTTATATCACCTATAAGTATCGCCCCTTCTATATGGTGATTATTATACCCATTCCTTAACAATTCCCTTATTTCTTCTGGTGTCTCATTTTGAACTCTGAATACTGTTGATGAATATCCTTCAAAAGAAATATCACTGATATACTGATTAAGAGATTGCTCTATGTAATTGTAAATTGAATCATCAACAATGATATAAAGATGCTTTGGAAAAACAATTAAAGGTGTAAAGATAGAATAGAATAGAATAGAATAGAATAGAATAGAATAGAATTAAATAATTTTTTCATAATTTTCCTCCTAATTTTATAATTTTTATTTTTTTGTTGTTTTTTAAACCAAAATAAATCCCTTGTTTTACAACATTACCTTTCTCATCTCTTCCATCCCAGATTTCATTCTTTAATTCTTTCACAAGTTCTCCTGAAATGTTGTAAATCTTAAATCCTTCTTCAAGTGTAATCTTTCCGTTCAGGAAAAATGTCCTAATCTCTTTTTCTTCCTTAACAACAGAAACAGCATCAGAAACCCATCTTACTATTTCACCGCATCTTTCATATTGGTGGACCTGAGGATACCATTTTGAAGCCCAACAATGATTCCTATCAACACAGTCTATATCTGAAACCCAATCATCACCGGGAGAAAGATATTCCGTAAATGTTTTACCACCATCTTCTGTAAGATAAAGAGAAAAGCCGCGTCCTCCCCAGCCAAAAAGGGTATCAACAAATGAGATGGAATACAAACTATAACAATCCGAGGAACTTTCAAATGTATTACCTCCATCTGAACTTCTATAAAAGGAGGAAATAGTTGAATAAAAAATATGGAGAGAATCAAGTGCAAAACATGATGTCGTTGTGCTTTCTTCTTTTACAATCCAGTTGTATCCACCATCATAAGAAACATAAAGTCTTTCCATCGAAAGCCAGATTAAATTCTTATTTACAGGGGAAATAACAATATTACTCAACCATGTGAACCAAGTAGGTGGAACGCTAATTTTTTCCCAATTCCTCCCTCCATCAGTGGTCTTCAATATAATCCATGCTACTGTATCAATTCCACACCATCCATGCCTTTCATCAACAAACTTTATTGATTTAAGTCCCCACAATACCCCTGAATTCTGCTCTTCCCATGTGTATCCACCATCTGTTGTCTTTGCTATGTATCCATAATCTCCACATACCCATCCTGTAAGTGTATCAAGAAAACAGATGTCTCTCAAGGTCACATTCCTTGTAACATACAATGTCTCCCATGATTCGCCTCCATCCCTCGTCCTCCATACCATACCAAAATCCCCACATACCCATCCATTCAATGTGTCAACAAAATCAACTCCCCAGAATGAACAGTAATAACTCTCATGTAAAAGTTCCCAATGACCTGATATGCTGAATAAAAGGATTATCATATCACCTCCTTTCAAAGGTTAAAATTTTTAAATATTGCAATTCCATATAGAAAATTTTGTCCTCAAGATATTTGATGGATAACCTAACTATTCGATTTTTTAAACCCATTAAACCTCCTTTTTTACAATTTAATAAATTTTTCCTAAAATGTCAAGTGTATTATAATGTAGACGTGGAAAAGTTCATGCACATGGTGGTAAGTTATGAAATATAATTTGTTTTTTCAGGATAACTTTTGGGAAACATTGAAATTACTTTTTCTATATTTGAGAAATGAGAAGACTGACCCTATCCTCTTCCAATACCTTTGTAAATGAAACCCAATTCTTTCATCTTTTCAGGTTCAAACATATTTCTACCATCGACAAGAATAGGTGTCTTCATGAGGTTTTTTATCTTCTTATAGTCAAGTTTTTTAAACTCTTCCCATTCTGTCAGAAATACAATTGCATCTGCATCAGCAATGTCTTTATAGATATCCTTTATATAACATATATTCGGAAATATTCCTTTGAATCTATCCATAGCCTGTGGGTCGTATGCATAAATCTTAGCTCCTTTCTCAAGAAGTTTTGAAATAATTCCTATGGAAGGTGCATCCCTTATATCATCCGTATTTGGTTTGAATGACAAACCCATAACCACAACTTTTTTATCTTTCAAATTCCACAAAATATCTTCAATCTTTTTTACAAAATTTTCCCTTGCTTCGTTATTTATCTCAAGGACGTCTTTTAAAATCTTAAAATCATAACCAAGGGACTGCGCAATCTTAATAAATGCCTTCAAGTCTTTCGGAAAACAGGAACCACCAAAGCCTATACCTGCTTCAAGAAAATCAGGTCCTATCCTCTTATCAAGACCCATACCATAAGCAACCTCTTTCACATCAGCACCTGTCCTTTCACATATAACACTAACTGCATTTATGAAGGAAATCTTTGTTGCAAGGAATGAATTTGAAGCATGCTTAATAATCTCTGCACTCTGAACACTTGTAACTAAAATTGGTGCATTTATGTCTTTATAAATTTCTCTCAATATCTTTTCAGACCTTTCATTCTCAACACCTATAATAATCCTGTCCGGATAAAGAAAATCATTTATAGCAGAACCTTCCCTTAAAAATTCCGGATTTGATGCTACATCAAATTCTACATTTTTTTTAATTAATAATTCTATAGTTCTTTTAATCTTTGTCCCTGTCTGAACTGGAACTGTGCTTTTCTCTACAATAAGTTTATAACTATTAAGGTTTATTGCTATCTGGGATGCTACTTTTTCAACAGCACTTAAGTCCGCACCACCATCATCGGTTGCTGGTGTTCCAACGCAAATGAAGATAACATCAGAAGTGTCAATGGCTTCCTTTATACTTGTTGTAAAAGAAATTAGATTCTTTTTCTTAACTTCAGATATTAATTCTTTAAGACCTGGTTCATAAAAAGGAACAGAACCCTTTTTCAATGCTTTTATCTTGCTTTCCTCCTCATCCATACAAATAACCTTATGACCAATCTTGGCAAAACACGCACCGGTAACAAGCCCAACATATCCAACCCCAATTATTGAAATATTCATCTGAATACCTCCTTGCTCAGGGTTAATATCTTTGATACGCCTTTTTCTTCCATTGTAACTCCAAAGATATAATCTGCCTCATCCATTGTTCTTCTGTTATGTGTTATTATTATTATTTGTCCTGAACCAAAAAGACCCCTCACAACAGAAATAAACCTTTCAATATTCTTTTCGTCAAGCGGTGCATCTATCTCATCAAGAATAAGTATTCCAGATTTCTTTGTTAACACCACACCAAGAAGGAGTGAAAATGCTGTTATTGTCTTTTCTCCCTCTGATAATGACTCAAGCTGCTTTATCTTCTTTCCAGGAGGCCTCGCAATTATCTCAATATCAGCAGATAGCGGGTCTGTTCCTACAAGCCTGATATCACAATATCCATCTTCAAAGAATCTCTGGAATACAATCTGGAAATTTCTTCTTATCTCGTTAATAGTCCTTACAAAGATTCCTTCAGCATCCTGATCTATTTTCTTTATTGCATTCAATATATCTTCCCTTGCATTCACAAGGTCCTGGACCTTTTCTTTCAATATATCTATCTCTTCTTTTACGACTTTGTAATCTTCTTCTGCAAGTGGATTAACATCTCCAAATTTTTCTTTCTTTTCCATAAGATTTCTTATATCATTTTCAACAATCTCTATATCTGATATTTTCACAGGTTCTGGTATCCTCTCTGTTTCCCTGTAAATCTTCTGTTTAATTTCTTCCATTTTTATCTCAGAATCTGCAATCTCCTTTTCCTTCAATTTGTATTCACTGACAAGGCTTACATTTTCTTTTTCTATTTCCTCAATCCTTTCAAAATAACTATCAAGACTGCTTCTTAATGCATTTAAATCTTCTTCAATGGCACCTGATTTTCCCTTAAGATTTTCAAGTTTTCTTTTAACTTCTGACAATTCCGCTCTTCTTTCAGATAAGTATTTTATCTTTTCTTCTTTTTCCTTCTCTAATTCTAAAATTTTCCTTGCATTCTCAAGTTTATTTTGATTTAAAGATATTTCATTTTTTAAAGCTGAGATTTTCTCATTCAGTATATTTGTTATATATTCATTTGATTCTAATTGATTCTGTAAATTTTCCTTCTCTGACTCAAGATTCTTTTTACTTTCAACAATTTGTGAAAAGGAATTTTCAATATTTTCAATTTCTTTTTTCAGTTCCTCCATATTTCTTTTCTTTTTCCTTAAATCATCTGAATAACTTTCTATCTTTATATCAAATCTTGATATTTCATATTCAACATTTGATTTCTCTGAACTTAACCGATTTCTTATATTCTTCATCTCTTCTAATTCTTCCGTTAGTTTTCTTTCTAATACTGATATTTGTTCTATTTCCTTTTCTTTTTCATTAATTTCTACATTCAGTCTTTCTATATCTCTTTCAATTCTTTCAATATTCTCTTTTAAAACCAGAACACCCTTTCCCCTTTTAATTTTAATTATACCATCAAAGTATATATCCCCATCCATTGTTACCATTCTTTTTTCTGATGAAAGATTCTCACTGTTGAATCTTTCAACTATCTTATATGGGTTCAAAATTTTTGATAAAATATTTGTTTCATCTTTTTCAACATACTTAAGGAGCTCATTATCTTCTCTTGTTTCTCCCAGATTTTCTTCAAGTACGAATACGATATCTTTAATATTCATTTCTTTCGCATAATAATAAGCATTAATAACATCTTCTTTCTTCCCTATTAGCGCGTCATGAAGAATATCAAGAGAACCTTCAAATACCTCACTAAAACCTTCTTTTATCTTAACTATTTCTGACAACCTCCTCAGATTAAACCTTTCACAGAAATCTTTCTTGTGTTCATCATAACTTGATTTTAACCTTGTTATTTCATCTTCCAATTTCATCTTATTACGGAATGTCTCTTCCTTAATCCTTAAAAGATTTGCTCTTTTAGCATACACTTTATCTCTTTCATTAGTTTTTTCATTTATATCTGTTGAATTCTTTATTATTTCTTTATCAAGAGATTCTAACTTTGATATTAATTCTTTTCTTTGAAAGTCTAATCTATTTAGATTCTCTTCTAAATCTTTAATTTCCTGCTCCGTCTTTATTATAAGATTCTTCCTGTCTAAAATTTTATCTTTATTCCTGACCTCTTCAAGTATCATATTATTTATCTTATTCTCAATCTCCTTCAATCTTAAATTTAAATTTTTCTGAATTTCTTTCTTTTCAGAAAACTCTTTTTCAAGATTCTCAAGTTCATTTTTCTTAAAACTTATAATATTTTCCTGTTCATCTATCTCTACATCTTCTACGGGGATACTTTTAATTGAACTTTCAATACTATCTATTATTGTTTCTATTCTTGTTATTTCCTGTAACAAATAAAGGTTTTTATTCTCTGCTTCTGATATATCTTTTCTAATTTCGTTAAGATATTTTTCCTTTTCATTTATCTTATCTTGTGTTCGTTCTCTTTCCTTTAGAAGTGTATCCTTTCCTGCATTTATTTCTTCTATTTTATTTTTGATGTTAATATGTTGCTCTTTAAGTTCTTTTATCTTTTCTTCCAACAAATATATATCGTTACATCCAGAAAAATATAATTTTTCCTTTAGTTGCGTCATAATTTCCCTATACTGGACTGCCCTTCTTGCCTGATATTGTAGTGTCCTTGCATTCTTTTCTTTTTCCTCTATTACCGCATTTATCTTTGAAAGTTCTTCCTCAACCCTCTGTAATCTTGTCAGTGCATCCTTCTTATCTTCCCTGTATTTCCCAATGTTTGCAATACTTTCAAAGAGTTCCCTCCTCAATTTTGAATCAGAAAGTATTATCCTCTTTATTGAGTTATCATCAACTATACAATAAGATATACCTGTATTTGCAAACTTTTCCACAATATCTTTCAATCTACAGGGAGTATTGTTTATAAAAAACTCACTTGTTCCATTCCTGAAATATCTTCTTTTTACAACAACATCTTCAAAATCAAGCGGAATAAGACCATTATTTTCAAAAACTATTTCAACCTCTGCAAGATTCATTTGATTTTTACCCTCTGAACCAAAGAATATAACATCTTCAAGTTTTTCACCCCTAAGTTCCCTTATCGACTTTTCACCCACCACCCATTTTATAGCATCTATTATATTACTCTTACCTATCCCGTTTGGTCCAACAATAGCATTAAATCCATTGTTGAATTCAATTACAGTCCTGTGGGGAAAACTCTTAAAACCCATAAGGGTTATCTTCTTAAGTTTCATAGTTGATATTTTATATATATAAAGAAAAATGTCAAGGATAGAAAAAAATACTTGCAAAATTTCAATATTTTATTTATTATTCCTAAAAAAGGAGTTAACATGTTAATAGGTTTAATTATTATTGTTTTAATCGTTTTTGTAATTTTATGGATTATCGGAACATACAATGGTTTTATAAGGCTGAGGAATATGTTCCAGAATGCATGGAGTGATGTTGATGTCCAGCTTAAAAGAAGATATGACTTAATTCCCAATCTTGTTGAGACAGTAAAAGGTTATGCTAAACATGAGAAGGAAGTCTTTGAAAATGTTACAAGGGCAAGGGCTAATGCGACTGCTGCAACCACACCTGAAGACAAGGCAAAGGCAGAAAATCAACTAACCGGTGCTTTAAGACAGCTTTTTGCAGTTGCTGAAAATTATCCTGAACTTAAGGCAAATGTTAATTTCCTTGAATTACAGAAAAGTCTTGGTGAGATTGAAGATGCAATACAGAATGCAAGAAGATATTACAACGCTGTTGTAAGGGATTACAATATAAAGGTAGAAACATTCCCTGCAAAGATAGTTGCTATGATTTTTAATTTCTCAAAGCAGGCATTCTTTGAGATTGAAGAAGGTGAAAGGACAGTTCCAAAGGTAGAATTCTGATGTTATTTCTATATCTTGGATGGTATATATCTTTTTTTAATTCTGATATCTTCCTGAACAAAGATGGTTCTATAAGGATTGAAGAGAATATAACAGTGAATTTTGATGATGGTTATTACCATGGTATATACAGGGAGATTCCGCTTGAACTAAAAGGAAACATAGGAAACTATTCACTTGGTTTTAAAGTATTAGAAGTCCTTATGGATGGTGAAAAAATACCTGTTAAAAAATCAATAACGAGTTATTCCGGATGGCAGCATTTAAGGATAAGGATTGGAGACCCTGACAAAACCATAACAGGTTTTCATACATATACCATTATCTATTCTGTGCTTCTTGGTGCAAGATATTTTAGCGAACACGATGAACTTTACTGGAATATAACAGGGAATAGATGGGAAACAAAGATGGACTCTGTTAATTTTAATGTTTTCTTCCCTGAACCAGTGGAATTATCAAAAGATGATATCAGGATATACTGTGGCACTTATGGTTCAACAAAAACTACGGGAAATTTTTATTTAAGTTCAAATTCCTTATCTTATACTCATAAAGACTTATTTGCAGGTGAAGGTATAACTGTTGCTATAAAATTTCCTAAAGGTTATCTTAAAAAACCATCTTTTACAATGCTGATTTTTTTAAGGCTCAGGAATAATTTACCCTGGTTTTTACCGATTTTTATTTTAATATTTCTCTTCAACAGATGGATTAAAAAAGGGAAAGACCTTCCTGTAGGTCCTGTAATGGTGAGATATGAGCCCCCTTCTGATATAACACCTGCAGAAGCAGGAACACTTCTTGACCAGAAAGTTGATAATGTTGATATTATTTCAATTTTATTTGATCTTGCCCAGAAAGGCTATATAAAAATAGAAGAGATTGAGAGCACAAAGCTCCTTCTTTTCAAATCAAAGGATTACAAGATAACATTATTAAGAGAACCTGGGAATGAACTTCCTACATATTATCAGAAATTTTATAAAGGTTTGGAAACAGTCGGTGGAAAAAGCTTTATGATGTCAGAACTCAAAGGTTCCATATATTCAACGATGGCAATTGTAAAAACCCATATTTACACAGATGTTACAAAGAAATCACTTTTTTATTCAAACCCTGAAAATGTAAGGGCAATCTATTTTGTAAGCGGTTTTCTCCTTTGTTTTTTCGGGATTTTCTTTTTTGCAATAAACCCTAAACTTGCTCTTTCACTCTTATTGAGCGGAATAATTACCTTCATATTTGGACCTGCAATGCCCAAAAGAACACCGCAGGGAAATAAGAAACTTTCAGAAATACTTGGTTTCAGAGAATTCCTTTCAAGGGTTGAAAAAGACAGACTTTTAAGGATGCTTGAAGAAAAACCTTTTCTTTTCTTTGACTTTATCCCGTATGCAATTTCACTTGGCGTCCTTGATAAATGGGCTGAAAGATTTAAAGGAATAGAGCTGCAATCTCCCGATTGGTTTATTTTAACAGGTTACACTGGAAGATTACCTGTTGAACACTTTGCCACTTCATTTAACAACTCAATGAATAATTTTTCATCTTATATGTCTCCACCAAAAGGAAGTTCAAGCGGTTTCTCAGGTGGTGGTGGATTTTCAGGCGGTGGTGGTGGAGGTGGTGGTGGAGGAGCATGGTAAAAAATAAAACGGAGGTAATATGAATCTACTTGAAATTATTTCAAAAGGTGGATACATAGTTGCAATAATAGGTATAGTGGGATTTGTTGGTCTTTACATCACAATTGAAAGATTTATCTATTATAGAAAGGTTAGGGGAAGATCTGAGGATATTTTAAGACTTCTTAAACCCTATCTCGAAGAACGTGATTTTAACTCAGCAATAAATTTTTTAAGGGCAAATAACTCCCCAATGGCAAAGATAATAATAAAAGGACTCTTGAGTAATAACAAAACATCAATGGAAGTTCAGGCAAGGGAAGAGATAAGGAATCTTGAAAAAGGTCTTGGTATACTATCATCAGTAATTGCTATTTCTCCAATGCTCGGATTCTTCGGAACTGTAACAGGTATGATAAGGGCATTTATGCAGATTGAATCTCTTGGCGGAAGTGTTAACCCTTCAAAACTTGCGGGTGGTATATGGGAAGCACTCATTACAACTGCTGTTGGACTTGCAGTTGCAATAATATTTGTTATTTTTTATAATATATTTACAGATAAGGTTAACTATTTTGTTCAGGAGATGAATACAGCTATTGATGAAGTTTCACCATACATCGGAGGAAATAAATGAACCTTCAGCCAAATTATAAAAGAGAAAAATCTTTTGCGGTTATCTCCATGGCTGATATAGTTCTAAACCTCCTTATTTTTTTCCTTCTTACATCATCTTATGTTATTCAACCAGGAATAAGAGTGAGACTCCCAAGGTCAACCACAAAAGAAGCGGTTTCTGAAGATAGGATAATAATTTCTATCTCCAAAGAAGGAAGTATTTTTATAGATGAAAAACCAGTTTCACTCTCTGAAATACCTTTTATTATTGAAGGTTCTAAAGATAAGATAATGCTTATAAATTCTGACAGGGATGTAAGTATTGCTATGGTAGTTAGGGTTATTGATATAATAAAGTCTGTAGGTGCTACAAACTTTGTAATTGCAACAACACTTGAAGACTGAGATGGAAAAAAAGGCTTTTTTATTTTCAATATTAATATACATATTAATAATTATAGTAATGTATTTTATAAATTTTAATTTAAAGACAAGTTTTTCTGACTACATAAACCTCGGAATTTATACCGACATAGAAGGCACATCAGATATGCCTAAAGTTCAGAAATCAGGCGAAGGTAAAATGGATGTTGAAATCCCATCTTACGGTGATGTACCCGTAAAAGTTGAAGACGAAAAGATGGGTTTTTTTGAAGAAAAGACGAAACAATTTGAAGAAGAAAAAGAAGGATACGGATATGAAACAGATAAGGGATATTCTATTTCCGGTGAGATATCTACAAGAAAACTTATAAAATTCATAAAACCAGAATTCCCTAAGGAAGAGAAGGAGCCTTCGATGGTTCAGCTTGAGATAACGGTTGACGAATCAGGGAATATTGTGAAGATAGAAATTTTAAAAACCGGTGGTTTAAATTTTGACAGAAGTGCCATAGATGCTGTTAGTGAATGGAAATTTATGCCAGTAAAAAATATAAAAGAACAGAAGGGTATTGTAACCATTAATTTCAAGATAAAATAACTATGGAATTTATCACTAACTTAGAAGAATTTGAAGGACCGATAGAACTACTGCTCTATCTTGTAAGAAGAGAAGAAGTGGAAATTGTTGATTTTCCAATATCCAAAATAACAAGGGAGTATTTAAATTTTATAAACGGGATTAAAATAATAGACTTTAATGAAGCAGGTGATTTCATTAAATACGCATCATATCTTGTTGAAATAAAGGCAAAGGCAATTATGAAGAATGGAGAACCTGAAAATATAGAATCTGTTGAAGAACTAAAAAAGAATCTTTTATTATACAAAAAGTATATTGAAAGGGCTGATTTTCTCAAAGAAAAAGAAAGGATAAGTTCTCAAATGTATAAAAGACCTAAATTTGAAGAATTTTATAAAATAAATGCAAATATAAATGAAATTATTGAAGGATTAAAAATGATTAAGAAAGTTGAAAATTATAATCCTCCAACTTCTATTATCTGGCATATTGAAAGAATTATTCACAAGTTAAAATTAAAGATAGAAAAACTTAATTTCTTCCCATTATGGAAAAGTATGAAAGGGGCTTCATATTCCGAAAAAGTAGGAACTTTTTTTGGATTACTTGAAATTATAAGGGAAGGATTCGCAAGAGCAATACAGAATGAAAGATTTGGAGAAATATGGGTGAAGAAAAGATAAAGTATGATGAATTGAGTCCAGGAATAAAGGATTACCTGAGTAAAAGAGAAATTTTTGACCAGAAATCACTCGATGAATTTTTATTTCCATCAATTGATAATATCAGAATTGGTAAAGATGCATCAGAAGTAGCAATAAAAACTTACGATTATATAAAATCAAATAAAAGAATTATGATCTGGGGTGACGAAGATGTGGATGGAATCACTTCAACATTAGTTTTATTTAAAGGTCTAAAAAATATAAATGCAGATGTTGATTTTTATATCCCTAAAAGGGGAAAAGAAGGATATGGTTTAAATTTAGAAGGGATAAAAAAAATCAAAGAAAATGGATTTTCTCTGATTATAACAGTTGACTGCGGAATTTCTTCAATAGAAGAGGTAAAATATGCAAAAGAAAATGGAATTGAAGTTATAATAACAGACCATCATGAACCAAAAGATATTTTACCTGATACTTATATTATTAATCCAAAATTAACTGATATTGGATATAGGTATCTTGCTGGTGCCGGTGTTGCTTTCAAGTTTTACCTGACAATTATGAAAAATATATTTAATCTTACACCAAAAGAAGTTGTAAATGTCCTTCCCGAAATCCTTATTTATACAATGCTTGGAACCATTTCTGATAGGGTCCCAAGAATAAGCGAAAACAGAACTATAGTAGTTGAAGGTGAAAAAATAATAAAAAAATCCTCCGATACACCCTTTAGCATACTTGCACGAGAAGATATTGAAACTTCTGTAAGACCTTTGCTCTCTGGAAGAGAAGAATTAACATTGAAGTTTCTTCTTACTGAAAATAAAATAGAAGCGGAAGATATCTATTCAAGTCTGAAAGAGAAAGCAATGAGTTACCAGACAAGGCTTGAGGCAAACTTCAACATGGCTAAAAATGAATTTATGAAAGGGAATTATGCAGTATATCTTGAAAACTACCCGGTTGAATTCCTCGGGAGCACAGCAAATTTAGGAAAAGAACTAACAGGTATGCCTGTTTTTGTTCTTACCAAAAACAACAATGAGATTGTAGGTGAAGGAAGAGGCCCGGATGATTTTAATCTTTTAATTATTTTTGAAAAAACAAAAAACTATCTTTCAAGTTATGGCGGACACAAACCCGCATGTGGTTTCAAAATGAAGAACCCGGAATATCTACCCTATTTTTTAAGCATTGCGAATAAAATCCTGAAGGAATATAAACCAAAAATACATTATGACGCAGAAATAAAACTTGAAGAATTAAATAATAATTTCCTGGATTTGATAAAACTTATGAGACCTTTCGGTAAAGGGAATGAAGAACCTGTGTTTTTAATAAAGAATGTATTTGTGAAAAGAGAAGGATTAAAAAATATAGTTGAAAATACTGGAATAAATATAAGATGGGAAACTACCCTTACTAAAGAAGGAATTTATAACATATACATCCAGACAGATGGAGAAAATACATTTGTTAAAAGATATGAATTACCAGATTAGTATAAAGACAAAGATTGGATTCATTTCAATATTCAGTGATGGTGAATCAATAACAAATATTGAATTTGATAAAAAAGTTAATGATAATCCTGATGAATTACTTTTAAAAACCAGAATCTTAATCCAGAAATATTTTGAAGGAAAAAATGTGAGTTTTGAAAATATAAAAATCAGAACCAGCAACAAAAAATTTTATGAATATATAAAAAAAATACCTTACGGGAAAACCCTATCATATAGTGATATTGCTGAGTATTTTAATATGCATCCAAGAAAAGTAGGTATTTTACTATCAAAAAACAAAATACCAATAATAATACCCTGTCACAGGGTAATTTATAAAAATGGTAAATTAGGTGGTTTCAGTGCCGGTAATAAAAAATGGAAAGAATTCCTTCTCAAGATTGAAGGAAACAATATTATCTGATAAATTACTCCTTTTTTCTTTTCTATCTTTAATTATAATTGGAATTCTTATTCAATTCACTGCTAACTATCCTGATAATCTAAAAGTCTTCACAAGACATTTAATATACCTTTTTATTGCAATTACTTTTTTTTTAATATCTGCTATACTTCCTCTTAAACTTCTTTACACAGTTTCACCTCTATTTTATTCTGTATGCATTATTCTACTCTCCATCTTATTGATTAAGGCACAGGGTGTAAAGAGATGGCTTCAAATTGCTAATTTTCAGTTCCAGCCATCTGAGTTAGCAAAATTATCCCTTATTCTGATCGCTGGAAGGATAATGTTTATGAAAGATTTAAAAAAAGAAATAACAATTATGATTATATTAACTTTTATTCTTTCTGGTCTTGTTGTAATCCAGCCAGACCTTGGAACTTCTGTTATTATACTTGGAATATTTTTAGGAATTTTATTTTCTACAGAGATTGAATTACCAATTTTCTTTCTTTTAATATCTCCTATTGTTTGTTTAATTGCTTCATTCCATGTTGTTTCAGCTATACTATTTTTCTTATTGCTTTCTCTTGCACTTTATCTATCAAGAATAAACCTCGGTCTAAGTCTATTTTTAATATTTATGAACATCTTTATTGGTGCTATGACTCCCATAGTTCTTCATTTACTAAAGCCTTACCAGAGGGCAAGAATACTCATTTTTTTAAACCCCTATAAAGACCCTTCGGGTTCAGGATGGCATATTCTTCAATCAAAAATAAGTATAGGTTCAGGTGGTATATTGGGAAAAGGTTTCTTGAAAGGGACATTGAAATCTTTAAAATTCATACCGATGAAAAATACAGATTTTGTATTTTCAGTCATTGGTGAAGAATTTGGTATTATAGGAACATTCATCACTCTTACTTTATTTTTTATCCTTCTATACAGAATGATGAGTTTAATTTATAAAAGCAAAGGACAGTTTTCAAGAATTGTAAGTTCCGGTATATTCACATATTTCTTTCTTCATTCATTTATAAATATGGGAATGTGTCTTGGTATATTACCAGTGGTAGGAATCCCTCTTCCTTTTATAAGCTTCGGTGGAACAAATCTTCTTATTTCTTCTATCCTTGTAGGTATTGCATTTAACATAAAAAGAAATCTCTATGAATATTTTTAAGCAATTCGTAAATTTCTTTTTTCCTCCTTTCTGTCATATATGCGGAACAAGAATTGAAAAAGGAAAGGTTGTTTGTGAAAGGTGTTTTTCCCAGGTAAAACCTGTATTTAAAGATTACAAAAAATTATTAAAAAATCTTAAATATCTTGACGATGTAAAAGGTTTTTGTTCCTTCTCCCCACCAGCTGACCAGATAATTCATCTTTTCAAATACTATGGAAGAATTTCTTTAAAAGATAGACTCGTTAATCTTCTCGAAATAACATTTAAAACATATTATTCAAGGGAAGATATAAAATATATAGTCCCTGTTCCACTTCATCCAACACGGAAGAGAGAAAGAGGTTATAATCAATCTTTTATTTTAGGATTAGAACTTTCAAAAAGAATTAATATTCCAATTTCTCAAGGTCTTAAAAGAATAAGATATACAACGACTCAGACATTGCTGAGTGAAAAAGAAAGGGAAAAGAATATCAAGGATGCATTCAAATCAAATATAGAATTTGAAGGCACAATACTTTTAATAGACGATGTCTTTACAAGCGGACATACCCTTGATGATTGTGCCAGGGCTTTAAAAGAAGCAGGTGCTTCTAAAGTTATTTCGCTTGTAATTGCAGTTGCTGGTTAACTAATTTTGTAATCTTTGATTTCTTCCTTGCAGCGGTATTTTTCTTAATTATATTACGTTTTACTGCCTTGTCATAGTAAGAATAAAGCAACCTTAATATTGTTTTTTTCTTCTCCGGGTCTTTTTCTTCAAGAAGTTTTTTTGTTAAATTTTTAATCCTTGTCTTTAAGGCTTTATTCTGTGCTCTTCTCTTTAAATCCTTCCTTGCGCTTTTCTTTGATGCTCTAATATTTGCCATTAAGCCTCCTCTCTATATTTAAAATTATTTTCTTTACAAGTGATGCAGCAGTGTATGTTCCATAAGATGGATTACCTACAGGCTGCAACTCAACAACATCAAAACCAATAATATTGTTCTCTTTAGCCAAAAACTCAATTATCTCTATTGTCTCCTTCCACTTAAGTCCATCCATTTCTGGATTTCCAACAGATGGACAAACAGATGGGTCAAATGCATCAAGGTCAAAACTTATATAAATGTTTTTATTCTTTATATCTCTAAAATTCTTAATATAGTTATTACAGACTTTTAAAAAATCATTTTCTTCCTTTGAACATACCCTTTGACCTATAAAAGCAACAGGAACTTTTTCAATAATCCTTCTCATAACAGTTGCATGCGAAAGTTTATAACCACAATATTCATCCCTTAAATCAAAATGTGCATCAAATGAAACAACTGTTATATCCTTGTAAAAATCAAGGAATGAAATTATTGAACCAAAGGTTACTGTATGTTCACCACCAAGAACTACTGGTATCTTTTTATCCTGTAATACTTTTTTTACCCTGTCTTTTATTATCTCTATCATTTTATATGGGTCAGCTGGCAGTTCTTCCTCTCTTTCAGTAAAAATATCTGGGATAAAAATTCCATAATCAATATCATATTCTTCGAGACCGGATGATATTGAAATTATTGCTTCAGGACCAAATCTTGTTCCAGGTATTAACGATGTCGTGCTATCATAAGGAGCCGGGATTAAAACATATTTAGCTTTATTGTATTCCGGAAATAGATTTAAAAATGTCTTCATAGAATAAACACAGCAGCGGCAACGACAGTTGTCCAGAACCCATTAAGATTTCCTCTTGCAACTGCTGTTATATTCGTTGTGGAATAAATCTTACCGCTTATCCTCCATATCTCTTTTTTTTCATCATAGTTTGCATTTGGATCGAATTCAACCCCAAGTGTTGTTGCAAGCATGCTTGCAGCTAAATCTTCTGCATACTCACCGGCTTTTTCAGCAGACATACCAAATGCATGATGTTCTGAAAGATAACCATACTGTTCGGGGTCATTTGGTATTGCAAGACCAACAGATGCAGTGATTAATCTCTCAGGTTCGTTTGTTGAGTTTTCCGACATAACTGTAAAAACAATCTGTCCTTTCTGTAGCATCTTTATCCCTTCTTCTTTAGAAATAAGTTTACATCTTGGTGGGAAGATGCTTGAAACCTTAACAAGATTAAAACCTGCTATCTCACACGCCCTTAATGCATCTTCTAAAGATGCAAGTTTTTCTTTATGTATACCAACACCATTTGTTAAAAAAACAAATCTCGGTACAAGCATATTCTCCTTCTTTTAAAAAAACTGGGGAGTAGGGATTCGAACCCCAATTCTTGGATCCAGAGTCCAATGTCCTGCCAGTTGGACGACTCCCCAGTTAATAAATAGCGCCGCGGGGATTTGAACCCCGGTCTCCTGGCTGAGAACCAGGTGTCCTGGACCAGACTAGACGATGGCGCCTCAATGTTTATATATTGAAAATTTTTTAAAAATTGTCAAGAGTAAAATGAATAGTTTTTGAAAATTTTAAAGATTTTTTACTTTCCTGATTTCTTTTAACTTTTTAAATATATTCATATGAAAGCCTGATAAATCATATTATAGAAGGCTCTGTTTCTTTGAATATTGGAATTGGAAAACATTCATGTGTAAAAAAACAAGAAATCAATCATAAACAAACAAATATCCTTAATCTCTATATAAAATTATTCCAGCAGAAATTGTAATAAGTAAAATCTTCAAAGATGTAATTTTTTCAATATTTTTAATTTTCAATAACAAAATTTATTCTCTTAATATGTCTTCAATGTTCTAATACATTATTTGATATTCACTTATAACAATAATTTAAGAATCTTTTTACATAAAAATTTTTTCATTTTATACTTGACTTTTATCTACTATTTTTTATCTTATACTTAAATCAGGAGGCTTTTATGAAAATAGTAATAGTAGGTAATAGCACTGCGGGTTTAAATGCTATTGAAGCAATTCGAAGAGCAGGAAGCGATGCACAGCTTTATAATATATCAGAAGAACCATACGAACCTTATTCAAGACCGCTCTTATCATACCTTGTAGCAAGAAAAATAACAGAAGACAGACTTGGAATAAGACCCAAGACATTTTATAAAGACTATAATGTTGAAGCGCATCTTGGCAGTCCTGTTGTCTTTGTTGATCCAGAAAAGAAGATTGTTTATTGTGAGAATGGAAAGAGATTCAACTATGATAAATTACTTATAGCAACCGGAAGGAAACCCGTAAAACTTCCAATTCCTGGTATTGATGGTGAAGGCGTGTTCAATTTCCTAACCTATGACGATGCGAAGAAAATTCTTAATTATGTGAAAGATGTTAAATCCGTATGTATAATAGGTTCTGGATTAATAGGTCTTAAGGCTGCAGAAGCATTAAAGTTAAGAGGCCTTGAGGTAACTGTTGTTGAACTTCTTGATTATATTATGCCTTTTGCATCTGATAAAAGGGCTTCAGAGATATTACAGATGGCACTTGAATCAAATGGTGTAAGATTTAAATTATCAACTTCTGCAAGGGAAGTCATAAGGGATGAAAATGGAAAGATAATAGGTGTGAAATTATCCAATGATGAATTAATCCCCTGTCAGATGGTTATAGAAGCAGTCGGTCTTGCACCAAATATTGATTTCTTGAAAGGAACAGATGCAAGGGTAAATATTGGTCTTATTGTTGATAACTATATGAGAACAACTATTCCTGATGTTTTTGCTGCAGGTGATGTTACTGAATCAAAGGATGCTATAACTGGCCAAAGCAATGTTCACGCAGTATGGCCAAGGGCTTCCGAGCAAGGATACACTGCCGGTATGAATATGATAGGATTTGAGAAAGAATACATTGGTGGATACGGAATGAATTCTGTTTCATTCTTCGGTGTCAGTTGCATATCTATGGGTGATGTGAAGACTGAAAAACCGAATTTTGAAATACTTGTTAAGGAAACCCCGGAAGACTTCAAATATACCAAGATAATCCTTGAGAATGATAAAATAAGAGGGGCGATAACTGTTGGGAGATTTGTTAATGTGAGTGCACTAAACAGGTTATTGAGAAAAAGGGTCGATGTTGGTGTTTTCAGGGAAAATTTACTTGAAGAAAAATTTATCTTTGCACTTTAAAAGGGGTGAAAAATGAGATATGTAATCGTTGGTAATGGTCCTGCTGGAATTAATGCAATTGAGGCAATTAGAAAAATAGATCAGACAGGTGATATTATAAATGTAACTGATGAAAATTATATGCCATATTCAAAGCCTGTCATGCCTCATTACATTGGTGGTCATATTCCTTTTGATGGGGTTTTCTTTAGAAGTAAAGACTTTTATTCATCTCATAATGTTATTCCGATACTCGGTGATGGTATGGTTGAGATCGAACCTGAAAAATCTCTTATAATCTTAAGAAGCGGGAGAAGGATTCCATATGATAAATTGCTTATAGCAACAGGTGGAAAACCAAGAAAACACGATGTTGAAGGTGCTGATTTAAAGGGTATATATTTTCTTACAAGCCTGTCGTATGTTGAAAAAATTGCTGAAGATATACCAAATGTGAAGAATGCCCTTGTTTTAGGTGGTGGTCCACTTGGTCTTAAAGCATGCCTTTCACTTGCCAATCGTGGTCTGAATGTAAAATTACTCGTTGCATCAGCACAGGTTATGAGCCAGGTAGTTGACCCTGATTCAGCAAAAATCCTTGAAGAAAAACTTTATAAATCAGCAGTTGAATTGAGGCTTAGAACGGATGTTGTTTCATTTGAAGGTGACGGAAGAGTTCGATTTGCAAATCTAAACACTGGTGAAAAACTACCCTGTGAACTTGTGATTATTGGTAAAGGTGTTGAACCTAATCTTGATTTTATAGACCCTAAAAAAATCAGGGTTAATGTCGGGATAATAGTTAATCAGTATCTTGAAACATCTATTCCAAACATATATGCTGCTGGTGATATTGCTGAATCTTATGATATATTAACAGGTGGAAGTAATACTGTCGCAGTCTGGCCAAGGGCCTCTGAACAGGGACATTTTGCAGGTATGAATATGGCAGGATTTAAAAAGCCATACCCTGGTGCACACAGGATGAATTCACTTGATTTTGAAGGTGTATCCTGTATCGTTATGGGTGATGTAAAAACTGTGAAAAAAGGTTTCGTTGTTGTTTCACAGAAGGACCCAAAAAGAAGTATAAACCAGAGGATAATCATTGAGAACGGAAGGATAAGAGGAGCAGCAATAATTGGAAGAATTGTAAATGTGAGTGGTTTAAACAGGTTCCTGAGAAAAAGGATATTCGTTGAAAACATTAAAGATTCATTGCTTGAAGAAAAAGCAACATTTATATATTGATTATATTAAAATGAAATTGTTATTTAAGTTTTTTTTGATTATAACAATTATCTCTTGTTCAAAAGAACACCTTCCTTTATGGTATGAATGGGCATTTATTGGTGGGATTACTCAAAACGATTTATATGACATATCAATTATAGATTCATTGAATGGATATGCAGTAGGCGATGACGGGGTTATATTAAAGATGAAGGATGGTATATGGAAAATGGATGTTGAATCTTTATTCCCAATAGGTTCAAGTGAAACATATCTATCAACCGTATGGGCATTAGACACGAATGATGTGTGGGCAGGAGGAACAGGACTATTAATTAATTACGATGGAATTATATGGAGAAAAATTTTTGAAGGTGACTTTGTTATAGAAGATATGGAATTTATTTCAAAAGACTATGGCTGGGCAGTTGGAAGAAAGTATTGGTTTAAACAGTGGTGTAATCCATATATATTAAAATATGAAAATGGTAAATGGAACGAAGTAGAGATCATAGGAGAAGGATATGGATTATGGTGTGTAAATCTTGTGAGTAAAGATTGTATCTGGATAACTGGTGGGACTTATTCAAACCCAGTTTCAATAAGATGTTATAAAGGAAAATGGGAGAAATTTGTTGTTCCTTATGGTTTCAGTATATATAACACATCTTTTATTTCTCCAAACAATGGATGGGGTGTCGATTGGGATGGTGTAGTGATGAAATTTGAAGATGGATGGAAATTTTTAGATAGCCTTGATACCCCTTTGTGGAACATAAAATTTATTTCAAAGCACGATGGGATTGTAGTTGGTGATAGAATTTTCCAGTATAGGGATGGTTGGAGGGATGTGCGTTTTAAGTCAACTTTTTATGGTATATCCTGGTTGGACATAAATAATATATGGCTTTGTGGAATGGCAGGGATATTGGTTTTTGGGATACCAGTTGAACTTGAAGGAGATTGGTATAAATATAAAGGTGAAAGTGATAGGGAGATGGTAATAAGAGAAATAAGGGAAGAGAAAAGATGAAAAGGATTTTAATATTTTTAATCTTGCTTATTTTATCTTGCAATAAAGAAAAAGAAGGACTATTCCATCCTTATTATGAAAAAGAGATTATTTCTACACCTGAAAAGGTTTCAAGAATAAAATTTTTAAATGATGAAGAAGGTTGGATTTTATGCAATGAGAAAGTTTATTGGACAAATAATGGTGGTTCTGACTGGCATATATTCCAGCCTTTCAATGACACCTCTATCTCAATAGTGGGTATAGATATTAATACTAAAACTGGTCTTTTTTATTGTTGGGATAATGACAAAAATATTTATTTATACCAGAATTCTTTATGGGGAAAGACATATCGTTGCAACAAGGATTGTATATTAAAGTTTTATAATAATGATGAAGGTTGGTGCATTGTAAATTGTGATATGCTCCTTCATTTTAAGAATAATGAATGGGATACAATAGCAGTATTTCCACCACAATATCGCTATCTATATTATATTGAACCTGTAAGGGAAGACGAGGTCTGGATATCAAATTCTGAAGGGTATGGTGTAGGAGATACGTGTATTCAAATACCTGTGGCTATACATTATAAAAATGGAATAATTGATATTGATACAATCCCCTGTGATACGATAGGGCTTTTTTATTCAAGATTTCTCTGGGAGATAGCATTTGCAACGCCTGATGAAGGATGGGGTGTTGGGATGAGAGGGAATTATCCATATCCTGGACACATTTATAGATATATAAATGGAAAATGGGAACCGTATCTTTTTATCCATTATACTGGGATTGGTATTCAATTTTTGATTGAAAATAATGGATGGATATATATTGGAGAAGGGAATATTTTGGATCTTCTTCACTGGAATGGCTCCGAATGGACTATACATGAGATTGATAAGCCCTTATATACCAGCAGCATATTCTTTACAGAAAAATGGTGTTGGATAGGTCGTCCTGATACAAATATTATAATTAAGATAAATGTAGAAAATTGGAGATAAAAATGATATTGTTTTTAATTTTTTCTATGGGATTTAGAGGCACATCAGTGTTTATTGTGCCAGATGCTTACTTTGATAGAACTTACAAATTGAAAGTACTGAGAACAATTGAGGGTTATGATGTCAAGATAATCAAATTATCGGATATTGGTTCTAATTCCCCTGAAGAGATAAAAGGTTATATATTTAATCATATACCAGAATGGACAAAACCAATTTATATTACACTGATTGGAGATGTTGAAATTATTCCTGGTGAAACTTTAGGGTATAGATACTCTGACCAATTTTATATATTACCTGATGAATTCTCAGCACCTGATACAAATATAAGTATTGGAAGGCTTTCTGTACATCTTAATGCATATAATACCCTTGATAACATCATAGAAAAATTATGGAACTATGAATTTACTCCACTAACTGATGGTTGGTCAAGTAAAATAATAGGTGTAGCAACCTGTCAAATTGGAGATAGATATGACCAACAGATTATTAGAAAAAACACAATAAATACTTATCTTTATAAATTTAAAACATCGGATACAACTTATCACAGTCTTCGCTATATTCGTTGTGATACACTAAATTGGCATACAGCAAATGTTCCAGAAATTTTAAAACAGCATAGGCGAAGGTGGATTTATGTTCTTGTATAGAGGTCATGGATTATATGATCGTTGGAAAAGCTTTGATTTAAATAGTCAACCTTGCGACAATTGTTATATTAGCAATTCGGAAATAAATAACCTTCCAACGAATAACAGACCTTTTTTCATTATAAGCACTACTTGTTTCACAGGTAGTTATCATTATCCAAATGACTGTTTAGGTGAAACATTCTTAAAAAAGAAAAGAGGGGGTGCAATAGGATTCTTAGGTGCTACGTTTGGAACAGCAGATATTTATAATGATTCTTTTGCTTTAAAATTAGTATCAAGTTTTCTGGATTATAAGAATTATAGTATTGGTAAAATGATTCAATACGGGAAAAAACTTTTATGGGATTATTATATGCATTTAACACCCCCTGATTCTAATGATGCTCGATCTATGAATGTATCTTATAATCTTCTTGGAGACCCTGCAACACTATTATGGACTTCTCCCCAAATATCTTCTTATAAAAATTGGATGATATATCAAAGACCAGAAATTGAAGACATAAATACAACTAAAAATTATAGTTTAGAATTTTTTGGACTTTATTCTCCACTCTCAACATCATATTGCACTTTTTATAACCCTTATTCTGATTTTTTGAAGGCAGAAATAAAAAATGGAAATTTCATCGTATTTAATATTTCAATATCACCTCAAAGGGGTGGAAATTTTTATTTTGGTATCGTTAATTATTATGATTATCTTGGAAAAAATCATAGTTTTATTCCATTCATTGATTCATTTAGGGTTGTATTAAATCCACCTACTAATTTAACCGGAAATATTGAAGGTAAAAAAATAAAATTACTATGGAATGACAATTCTAATTTTGAAATAGGTTATAATGTTTTAAGATGGGAAGGTAATAATAGTCCTGTAACAATTGGAAATACTGAAAGAGATATAAATAACTTTTATGATGAAAATATTTCTGAGGGAAAAACTTACAATTACATAGTAAAAACAAATGGAGGGGGATATTTTTCAGTGGAGAGTAATATCTTTACAACACCAATGTTTCTCTTCTCCCCTACAAATCTTTCCGCATCTTTCATATATCCCTGCTCTTCTATCACTCTCTCCTGGTTAGATAATTCAAATTATGAAGATGGATATGAGATATGGAGAAATAATGTTAAGATATATGAAACTGGTTCAAATACAACAATTTGGATTGACAATAATGTTTCAAAATATAATATTTACTATTTTAAAGTAAGAGGTTATAAAGAAACAGCATCAGGAAGAATATACAGCAATTTTTCAAATGAGATAGAAGTAGGGACTTTTCCATTCCTTTCAAGTTCATCAGATGTTGGAACTGCTTATAACAATGGAATAAAGTTTATAAGAAGAGGTGATGGGAAAATATTTGGGGCATATACAACAGGAAATAAGATATACATTATTAAATCATCAGATGAAGGGAAGTCATGGAGGAAAATATGTGCATATTCAGATGCTCAAGAAACTTCGTGCGAAGAACCAACAATCGGTCTTTGCCCTAATGGTGAGGTTATAGTTATATTTACTGCCGATGGGAATAAAGAATGTAGATATGTGAGGATAAATGATGAGACAATAACAGGTGAAACAATTTTATTCCCAACAGACGAAGATATTAAATATTATAGACCTTCTATACAGATGGTAGGAAACAGGGTATATCTTGCAATTGAAAAGAGAGAAAGGAAGGAAAAAGGAGGTGTGTATACAATATCCCTTCTTTTCACATCGTTTGTTTTTAATAATCCAATATACGCTGACGGAAACAGCGAAATAGTATGGTCGTATTCTTCACAGGGGACTCCATCTTTTCCCCCTCTTTCACCATCTTTGGTATATCATTCAACAGGGACACCATATTATACAGGGCCACATATTGCTTTCCAGTGGGAAGATAAAATTTACCACCGCTACAAACAAGTATTTATACATAATTACTGGGAAGGGAGAATATTATCAGATGTTGGGTCAAATCCATCTTTAATTTCCCATAATAGCAAATTATATCTTTCATTTGTAAAACCTGGTCCTACTATCACATTAAAGGAATTTACTGGGACAGAATGGAAAGAGAGGATATATAGGGAAGTTGGCGATAATCCTTATCTTTATTCACATTGGACAAGTCTTTATATATATTGTGATTATAATGGTGAAGGATATGTTCATCAAATATATAACCTTGAAAGTTATTCTTTAAAATATAATACTTATAAAGTTTCATCATTAGGGAATAAATTTATACAAGGATTTATTCTCCCAACTTCAATTTCTGATTCATTAGATGTTTGTTTTATTTCAACATTAAATTCATCAAAATGTGCTGTCCAGATTGAAAAAATCCCAAATCCATCTACAGTACCACCGGAACCAATTGCGTTTAATTTTAAGGAAGAAGATATTCCACCCAATAATACTGATAGATTAACATTAGATAATCTTAGGAATTTGAATTTAGTATTTTCAAGGAATGATTCTGTTTATAATTATAATCTTAATGATTCAACTTTATATTTTTTAGGTTTTGGTAAAAATCCTGCATTATGTTTATATTTAAATAAGTTATATTCAATATGGTCCTATAATGATACAACAGCAATTGAAGAAATAAGATATTCATCCATGATAGGAGGTGGTTGGACAAATTATGCTGTTCCACATACAAATATAGGTTCATACTTCTGGGGAATAGGTGCACCATCTTTATTCACTGAGTCTGATACAGGATATTTTGTATTTGAATCAAAATACGGACCAACATATCATACACTACCAGGAGAATATATACCTATTATAAAATTATGGTTTGGTAAACTTTTAATAGTAGGTAAATTCCCTCTTTCAAATCCATCTAATTTTGATTTACTGTACACAGATTTTATAGAGATAAAACCGGAGACAATTGAAGTTCCTAAATTAGTATTCTATGATTCAATAGTTCCAACCCTTCTCTCTCCATCAATTGTTTATGATGGAAAAGGGAGTACAAATATAATATGGGATGGAAAGGGTGATTTTTTAAGATTTTATAAGATAGGAAAAGATACAATAATAAAAGATATATACCCAGAAAATGGTGAAGTAAAATATCTTTATGCAACACGAGAGAATTCTATCACAAGATTTATATGGGTTGAGGGTTGCAAACCATTGGGTTGTGAACCTATATCATCTATCTATTCATCATATACATTTTCAAGAAA
>CBFGJG010000025.1:0-28635 GCA_965649055.1 Caldifarciminota bacterium | reverse complement strand
AAAAATTTTTTTCATTTTTTATTGACAAAAATATTGTCTTGCATAAAATCTTGAAAATGGAAATAAAATTAAAAGATAAAGATATAAGGAATGAAATAGTAAGGAAGATAGAAGAACTGAGTAATACGAATGTGTTTAAATGCTATCAGTGCGGTAAATGCTCTGCAGGTTGCCCTTCGTCTCCCTTTATGGATATCCTTCCAAATCAGGTCTTGATGCTCTTACAGGAAGGAAAGGTTGAATATATACTTGGTAAGAATACACATTGGATTTGTGCTTCCTGTTTCACCTGTTCTTCAAGATGCCCGAAGGAGATTGATATTGCTGCTATAATGGAGGCAATAAGGGTTGTTGAAACAAGGAATAAGAAGGATTATATACTTATAAATGAAATATCGGAAAAAGAGAGAGAAGGCGTTCCACCAATCGCATTTGTCTCTGCAATGAGGAAACTATCATCATGAGATTAGCATACTATCCGGGATGCACCTTGAAATCAGATGCACAGAATTTTGAAGTCTCTTCACTCGGAATATTGAAGGAACTCGGAATTGATGTAAAGGAACTTTCAAGATGGAATTGCTGCGGAACCGTTTATTCTCTTGCATCAGATGACCTGATGCATCAGCTTGCACCTTTAAGGAATTTAATAAGGGCAAAAGAAGAAGGATATGATAGGCTTCTGACACTTTGTTCCATGTGCTATAACACAATAAAAAGGGCAGATTTGCTTGTCAGGAAAGATAAGGAAAAACTGGATAAATTGAATGATTTTATGTACGAGGAAAATACAAAATACGATTGCACTGTTGATGTCATGCATATATTACAGGTTTTAAAAGATGCTGGATTAAAAAAGATAAAAGAAAAAATAAAGAAGCCTTTGAAAGGTTTGAAAATTGCACCATACTATGGTTGCCTGCTTTTAAGACCAAAGGAGATTGCCGTTGATGATATGGAATTGCCTGCGATAATGGAAGATATACTTTCTCTGACAGGTGCTGAGGTTATTGAATTTCCTTTTAAGACGGAATGCTGCGGTTCATACCATACAATAAAAGACAAGGATGTTGTCCTTGACAAGACTTATTCTATTGTGAATCTTGCAAGGGAATTAGGTGCATCTTCAATCGTTTTAAGTTGTCCTTTGTGTGATTTTAATCTTGAGTCAAGACAGGAAGATTGTTCCAAGAAATACCTTGGTTTTAGAAAGATGCCTGTTTTATACTTCACGCAGATTCTTGCATTGTCATTCGGTCTTCCTGAGGAATTTATAGGTTTTAAATATAATAAGATAGACCCGAAACCTTATTTTAAGGAGTTCTTATGAGGATTGGTGTCTTCATATGTCATTGTGGTCTGAATATAGCAGGAACTATTGATGTAAAAAAGGTTGCAGAAGAGGCAAAGAATATAAAGGATGTTGTCTTCTCAACAACATATATGTATATGTGTTCTGAACCCGGGCAGCAGTTGTTCATTGACAAGATAAGGGAATATAATCTTGATGGTGCTGTTGTTGCAAACTGTTCTCCGACATTACACGAAAGGACATTCCGTAATGCTGCTATAAAAGCAGGGTTAAATCCATACAGGGTTGAGATTGCAAATATAAGGGAACAGGTTTCGTGGCCACATATGGATAATCCTGAAGAGGCAACAAGGAAGGCTGTAAAAGTTATAGAATCAGTTGTCCAGAAGGTGAGGAAAAATCTTGAATTACACCTTAACAAGGTTCCTATAACAAAAAGGGCACTTGTTATAGGTGGTGGAATAGCAGGGATTCAGGCTTCGCTTGATATTGCGGATGGTGGATATGAGGTTGTGCTTGTAGAGAAGGAGCCAACTATTGGCGGGAAGATGATACTTCTTTCAGAGACATTCCCGACACTTGATTGCCCGCAATGTATTGAGACACCTAAGATGACGGATGTTGGTCAGCATCCAAATATAAAGTTATACACATATTCAGAAATAGATAGTGTTTCAGGATACATTGGAAATTTCAATGTTAAGATAAGAAGAAAATCTGCCTATGTTGATTATAGTAAATGTAAAGGATGTGCGGATTGTTCTGAGGTTTGCCCTGTTTTAATCCCTGATAATTATAATGGTTACCTATCATTGAAAAAGGCAATTTATAGACCATTTGCACAGGCTGTTCCTAATGTGTTCACTATTGAGAAAAAAGGAACACCACCCTGTAAGGCAAGATGCCCTGCACATCTGAATGTTCAGGGTTATGTTGCTGCAACAAGGGCTGGAAGATTTGACCAGGGAATCAAGATAATCAGGGAGGAAAGCAGATTCCCGTTTGCAGGTGTTGCAGGAAGGATATGCACACATCCATGCGAAGGGGAATGTGATAGGAAGAATGTTGATGAATCAGTCATAATAAAATATATTAAGAGATTCCTTGCTGATTGGGAATGGAATACAAAGGGTAAGATAGATACAAATTTTGAGATAAAAGAAGAAAGGAAAGAAAAGATAACAATAATTGGTGCAGGTCCTGCAGGGCTTATATGTGCATACGACCTGAGGCTTGAAGGGTTCCAGGTTGAGGTTATTGATAAACTTCCCGAACCTGGGGGATTGCTTCTTACAGGTATTCCATCTTACAGACTCCCTAAGGATGTTTTAAGAAGGGAAATAGATTTTATAAAATCAACAGGTGTAAAATTCAGGATGAATACAGAGGTTGGAAAAGATATAACATTTAAGGAAATACTTGAAAATTCAGATGCGGTCTTTATTGGAGCAGGTGCACACAGAGAGATGGAAATGGGAATTGAGGGAGAAAATCTTCAAGGTGTAATAGGTGCACTTGATTTTCTAAAGAAGGTGAATTTGGGTGAAAAGGTCGAATTGGGTGAGAATGTTTTTGTTGTTGGTGGTGGAAACTCTGCAATAGATGCTGCAAGGACTGCATTGAGGTTAGGAAAGAAGGTAAAGATTATTTATAGAAGGTCAATAGAGGAGATGCCTGCAATAAAGGATGAGGTTGAGGCTGCAGTCGAAGAGGGTATTGAGATATTATTTTTGACAAATCCGGTGAAATTCATAGGTGAAAATGGAAAACTTAAAAAGGTAGAGTTAATAAAGATGAAGCTCGGTGAACCTGATTCATCAGGAAGAAGAAGACCAATACCGGTTGAGGGTTCAAATTATACAATAGATTGTGATAATGTTATACTTGCAATAGGTGAGAGGCCTGAGCTCTCATTCCTTGGTGATATCGATATAAAGAAGACAAAATGGGAAAGTATATTAACAGATGAAATAACCTTGCAGACTTCAATACCAAAGGTATTTGCTGGTGGAGATGTATCAAGAGGACCGGCAACATTCATAGATGCTGTTGGTGATGGAAGAAGGGCAGCTGAATCTATAAAGAAATTCTTAAATAATGAGGATTTATACGAAAACAGGGAATTTGAGCCCCCATTTAAATCAGAACTTATAGGATATAGGGAACTTGCTGAAAAAATACCGAGGATGAAGATGCCTTCAATCCCTGTTTCTTCAAGGATAAATAATTTCAATGAGGTTGAAATAGGTTATTCTGATAAGGATATTGTTGAACAGGCAAAAAGGTGTATAAATTGTGGTGGATGCTCTGAGTGTAAACTCTGTGTTGAGAAATGCGAGCCAAAGGCAATTGACCATAATCTTAAAGACCAGATAATTGAAGAAAAGGTAGGTGCAATTGTTGTTGCAACAGGTTTTGAACTGCTTAATCTGAAAGAGATACCTGAATACGGTGGAGGAAAAATCCCTGATGTTATTGATGGATTACAGTTTGAGAGATTGCTCTGTGCATCCGGACCAACTGCCGGTGTTCCAAAAAGACCATCGGATGGAAAGATCCCTGAATCGATAGCGTTCATAAGCTGTGCAGGTTCAAGGGACCCTGCACATAACCTTGCTTACTGTTCCAGGATTTGCTGTATGTATCTTGGTAAACAGGCAATGCTTTATAAACATCAGGTTCATGATGGAAAGGCTTATGTTTTCTATATAGATATAAGGTCAAATGGAAAAGGATATGAGGAATTTATACAGAGGGCAAAAGAGGAAGAAGAGGTTTTGTATGTGAGGGGTAAGGTTAGCAAAATTTATAGAAAGAATGATAAGATTGTTATTCTTGGTGTTGATACATTGTTAGGTGAGAGGATAGAACTTGAGGTTGATATGGTTGTCCTTGGAACTGCAATGATTCCTTCTTTAGGTGCTAAAGAACTTGCAAAGAAATTGAGGATACCAACTGATGCCTATGGATGGATGCAGGAAGTCCATCTTAAATTAAGACCACTTGAAACTGCAACATCAGGGATATTCATTGCAGGTGTATCACAATTCCCAAAGGATATTACTGATACAGTATCACATGCTTCAGGTGCTGCAAGTAAGGTTTTATCTTTATTCTCAAAAGACGAGTTCCTGAGAGAACCTGTGATTGCAAATGTTGACACTGAAATATGTGCTGGATGCGGATTCTGTGAGGCTATATGCCCGTATTCTGCTATAACAATAGATAAGAAAAAGAAGGTATCTGTTGTTAATGAGGCAATATGCGAAGGATGTGGTGCATGCAGTGCGGGATGCCCGTCTGGTGCAATAACATTAAAGAATCTTTCAAAATCACAGGTATTTGATATGGTGCATATTATCACTGAGGATTATTGAAATTGGAGGTGATATGAATTTTATTCCAGTGTATATATACGGGAAGAAATATCTTGTCCCGGAAGGCTCAACTATAATAACTGCACTTGAATATGCTGGTTTTAAACTGAAGAAAGGCGTAGGATGCAGGGAAGGTTTCTGCGGTGCCTGTGCATCTTTATACAGGCTCCCAAATGATTATAAATTGTATGGTGGTCTGGGCTGTCAGACTGTTGTAAAACCAGGTATGCATATTGTCCAAGTCCCGTATTCACCTGCTGAAAAAAAGGTTTATAACATTGATGAGTTAACACCGAATAATGAACCATTCAACAGATATTTCCCTGAGGTTTACAGGTGTGTTTCCTGTAATACATGCACAAAGATATGTCCACAGGAAATACAGGTTATGGACTATGTTCAGGCTACTATAAGGGGAGACCTGGAACTTGCTTCCGAACTTTCATTTGATTGTATTATGTGCGGATTGTGTAATATAAGATGTCCTGCAGAGATACCACAATTGCATGTTGCTATGCTTGCAAGGAGATTGTATGGAAAATATCTGCAGAAGAAATCAGATAAACTTGATAAGAGATTGAATGAGATAAAGGAAGGGAAATTTGATAATGAGATAAAGTTACTTATGATGATGCCTAAAGATGAACTTAAGAAAAAATACTTTGCCCGTGATATAAAACTCGATACGGATTAGGAGGAAGAATGAGTGGTTATCCTGAATATATGTATGAGTCCTTAAAGAAGGTTCAAGAGACAAGGCCCAAAAGGCTTGAGATGGCAAAGAAAGGACTCATTAACTTTTTAAAACCTATGAGTGCAGAAGAAAGGGATGAGGTTCTTTCTAAATACCATCCTGATTATCAACCTGATGCAAGGGCTAAAATAAGAATAGGTCCAAATAAAGGTGAGATGCTTTTAACAGATGTTGTGAGGCTTCTTGAATCTCATTCAATAATAGACCCTGATAAATTTGAGATAGGTGAACCTGATTATGAAACAGATGTTTTAATAATAGGTGGCGGCGGAGCAGGATGTATGGCAGCTATATGGGCTTCTAATGAAGGGGCAAAGGTTATTATATCAACAAAATTGAGGCTTGGAGATGCAAATTCAATGATGTCACAGGGTGGAATGCAGGCATCTGTGAATGAGAGTGATTCACCTGCTATACATTACCTTGATGTTCTTGGTGGTGGACATTTTGATAATAAACCTGAACTTGTCCGAGCACTTGTTACAGATGCACCTTTTATTGTGAGGTTCCTTGAGGAACTTGGTGTTATTTGGGATAGGGATGAAAAAGGTAATCTTAAGACAGCAGCAGGTGGTGGAACATCAAGGAGGAGGATGCTATCCTGTAAGGATTATACAGGTGCTGAGATAATGAGGGTTTTAAGGGATGAGGTAAAATCAAGACCTGATTTAATAACATATCTTGAATACCATCCAGCAGTAGAACTTTTACTTGATGAGGATAATCAGGTATCAGGTGCAATACTTTTTGATATGGAAACAGGTGAATATCTTGTTGTTAAGGCAAAGGTGACTATAATAACCACAGGTGGTTTTGGTAGATTGCATATAAAAGGTTTTCCAACCACAAACCATTATGGTGCAACAGCAGATGGTCTTGTTATGGCATATAGGGCAGGGGCTAAACTTATTTATATGGATTCTGCACAATACCATCCAACAGGTGCAATATACCCTGAACAGATATATGGATTTTTAATAACAGAAAAGATAAGAGGCTTTGGTGGACAGCCTTTGAATAAAGACGGAGAATTGTTTGTATATCCACTCGAACCAAGGGATGTTGAGGCATCATCTTTTATAAGGGCTTGTGCTACCGGTAATGGAATAAAGACACCTGAAGGTAGGGTGGGTATATGGCTTGATTCTCCAATAATAGAGCTTATTCAGGGGGAAGGGACGATTGAAAAGGCATTCCCTGCGATGTTCAGACAATACAGGAGATTCGGTATTGATATAAGAAAGGAACCAATGCTTGTTTATCCAACACTACATTATCAGAATGGAGGAATAGAAAATGATGAGCACTGTCATACGAATCTTCCATATTTACTTGTTGCCGGTGAGGTTTCTGGAGGTCTCCACGGAAGAAACAGACTAATGGGAAATTCAGTCCTTGATTACAATGTTTTTGGTGCAAGGGCTGGAATAGAAAGTGCAAAGATTTCAAAGGAAAGGGTGTTTAAAGGGAAATTACACATTGAACATATCAGAAATTACGAAAGGGAATTAAAAGAGGCAGGGATAGAAACGAAACTTAGAAGCCCTATACTCTTACCTGAATACAGAAATCTGAAGACAATTGAGAAACACAGGAAGGACTTTGATCCATTCCTTCCAGCTGGTTTATAGGAGGGAATATGAACGAATCTGAAAACAAGGGTTTTGAACCAAAAATACTTGGATTTTTCTGTAACTGGTGCACTTCGGCAGCAGCTGACCTTGCAGGGACTTCAAGGATGAAATATCCAACAAACATAAGACCCCTAAGGGTCTGGTGTTCAGGAACCGTTGACCCTGCATATATTATAAGAGGGTTGCTTGAAGGCGCTGACGCGGTCGTAGTAGGCGGATGCCATCCCGGTGATTGCCATTATATAAATGGAAACTATAAGACAAGAAGAAGGATAAAAATAATAAAGACGATATTTAAGACACTGGGTCTTGGTGAAGAACGGATATTCCTGAAATGGATATCTGCAAGTGAAGGTGTGAAATTCGCAAAGACTATGACAGAGATAACAGAAACAATTAAAAAATTAGGGCCTAATGAGATTGGGAAAAGATGGAATGTTTAAGGGGGAAGGATGCGAATAATAAGAAAAGGTGATTTGATTGAATCTTCAAGGTTTTTTATAAAAGGAATTTTTGAAAAAGGTCTCGTAGATGGCATGGTAGGACCTGTCTTATTTAATGGGAATTATTCAATTATATTTTTTACAGATAAAAAATTTACAGATTTAATGAATCCTTTTTTTCCTTCATTTCCAGTTTCTACTGCAAATGAGATAAAAAGGATAACAAGGACAAAAAAGAGTGAGAGAAGGATTGCAGTTATATTAAGACCCTGTGATTTGAATGCATTTGTTGAACTCGTAAAATTTAAACAGATTGAAAGGGAAAATATAATAATAATAGGTATTGACTGTTTTGGTGCATATGGAACAGAGAAATTGAAGGAAATAAGAGAACCATTTAATACATTTTTAGAGGATGTAAAAAAAGATACAGATGAAAATTTAAGAAGATCCTGTATGACCTGCACAAACCCTATACCAAATAAGAATGCAGATTTGATAATGGGATATTTTGGTATAGAAGAAGGATTAATCCTGATACCACAGACAGAAATTGGTGAAGAGATATTTAGAAGTTTCGAGACAGAAGAAAAAGAGGAAAATAAAAGGGAAGAGAGGATAAAGAATATAATTGAGAGAAGGACAAAAAAATGGGAAGAAGTTAAGGGAGCCACTTTAAAAGAAGTATACGGGATAGATAATATTTTAAATTTTTATAAAGATTGTATAACATGCCATAATTGTATGCATCAATGCCCGATATGTTTCTGTAAGGAATGTTTCTGGGAATCGCCTGTATTTGAGTACAAACCTGAGAATTTCTTCCTTTGGGGTGAGAAAAAAGGTGGAACAAAGATGCCAACAGATACCCTGTTTTTCCAGATTGGGAGATTGACACATATGTCACATTCCTGCGTTGGATGTGGATTATGCGAAGATGCCTGCCCGAAAGATATAGAACTTCAAAGAATTTTCTATTCTGTTGGCGAAAAGACAAGGGAGATATTTGATTATAAACCTGGTAGAGACTATGAAGAAACCCCACCATTACTCACATTCAGAGAAGATGAACTTAAAGACTTAGGTTGAAGTTTCAGTTCAAAATCCCTTCTTAATCAGTTGATTTTTATCAAAAAAATAATATTTTTGTGGATAATGGGTTAGGTTTATTTTATTGATTATCAATTGCTTATAAGATTTGGACAAATTTTCCACAGGTTATCCACATTATTCAAGGATTTTTAATGCGATATCAACGATATGTGGATCAAATTGAGAGCCTTTTTCTTTTATAAGCTCGTTTTTTACATCTTCTATTGTCATTCTGCTTCTATAAGGTCTTTCTGATAACATTGCTTCTATTGCATCTGCAACTGCAAGGATTCTTGCGCCGAGTGGAATATTATCGTTTTTAAGACCTTTGGGGTATCCTTTTCCGTCATATCTTTCATGGTGATAGTATATGTATTCTGTAATTGTTTCAAACTCACTTATTCTTTCTATTATATCTTTACCAAATTCAACATGTTTTTTAACTTCTTCCATCTCTTCATCTGTTAGTCTTTCAGGCTTTATCAATAGGTTTCTTTCAACGATTATTTTCCCAACATCGTGCAATAAGCCAGCCCTGTAGATATCATCGAGCATCTTTTGTGGTAGTCCCATTGCCATACCTATCTTTAAAGCAAGTGTTGCAACATTTTCAGAATGTGATAATGTATAAAGGTCTTTTAATGCTTCCATTTCTGAAAGTGTGATTATAAAACTTTCGGTTGTCTGTAGGATTTTTTCATAAAGTCTTGCATTCCTTATAGCAACCCCGGCCTGTGCTGCAAAGACCTTTATGATAAGTATATCATCTTCTGTGAATTTTCTCAGTCTTCTCTGATATACATTCAGAATACCCATCAGCTTGTTCTCTGATATTACCGCTGTTGAAAGGCAGGATATAAGCCCCTCCTTTTCTATTATTTCTTTATCTCCGTAATATTGTTTCCTCAAATCTTCAGTGATCATTGTAGGATAATTATTTTTAATAAATTTTTCCACATTTTGATAAGGGATAAATTGTTTTCTTACATATTCTTCAGATAAACCATAGGAACTTTTTATAACAAAGCCATTTTTTTCATTATCAAATATCATAAGGGATGTTGCATCGGCATCAAGTAGTTTTACAATCTCTTCAGAGATAAGCGATAGGACCTTGTCAATGTCTATCTCAGATGAAATTGCAAGGTTAGCATTTTGTAATTCGAGAATACTTTCTTCTCTTTTTGTCCTTTTCTCTGATTCAATAAGGTAATTTAAAAGCAAGGAAATACTTGAAGAGAGGATCTTTAAAATTGAAATTTCTTCATCTAAGTCTTTCCCGCTTTTATTCCTTGTTCCATAGAAAAGACCTACAAGTTTATTTGCATAGAAAAATGGGACAATTATTACTTTATATGCGTTAAAATATTTTACAAATTTCTTGATAATATATGGATCATTCTCTGCGTCATTTGTAAAATAAATACTCTTGGTTGATATTGCATGTTTACCGGCAGATGGTTCATCAAGTTTGAATCTGAACGACAGAATATCATTTTCATTTTGAACACCATATCCTGGTGGAACACCATAAATCATATTTTCATCAGGATTGTATCTGCAGAAAACACCTTTTTCAAACTCGAGTGATTCGCAGATTTCTTTCACAAGTAAATTATAGATATCGGAGAAATTTTTTATATCCTGTAAGGATAAGATAATTTTATTTATTTTTTGGTGCAAATAATAGTTATATATATCTTCGTATATGTGCTTTATACCATATACAAGATTTTTTAGTTTCTTTTTATCCTTCTTTTCTTTAATCTCGATCAGTATTCCTGAATTTGTTTTTTTATAGATAATCCACTTATCTGTATAGTTTATACCATTTTTTGCTTCATTGAACATCTGAATAAATTTTTTACTCTTGGTAGTTGAGAAATCCTTTGTAATAAAAATAAAATTTTTTATTTTTATAATTTTATTTAGAGTTTTTTTAAGATGGTTTATATAAAATTCCATTTATCATATTTATAAAAGATATTTTTTTTATGTCAAGTTTTTTTATAGATTTTTCAAAAAATTTTCAAGTATATTTAGATTTCTTTTTACTTTTTTTCTTTCTGAATTTATTATATCTTTTATTTCTTTCAATGCACCATCAACAGATTTATTCAGTATTATATAATCAAATTTTTTCCCATCTTTAATTTCTTTCTTAACTGCGTTTATCCTTCTTTCAAATTCTTCTTTGCTTTCTGTCTTCCTTTTTATAAGCCTTTCTTTTAATGTATCAATTGAATCAGTAATAATAAAAATGAGAATTGCATCATCTTTAAATATTCTCTTTACATTCAATGAACCTTTTGTATCAAGGTCAAGAATAACATCCTTTTTTTCTTTTAATGCTTTTACCACATTCTCTTTCAGTGTTCCATAATAGTTTCCATAGACCTTCGCATATTCAAGGAATTTTCCTTTTTTTATCATTTCTTTAAATTCTTTTTCACTCACAAAAAAATAATCTTTTCCATTTATTTCGGATTCTCTCTTTTTTCTTGTTGTAAAAGAAATTGAATAATAAAAATCTTCTTTTTTTAGGAGTGACACAATTGTAGATTTTCCTGAACCTGATGGTCCTGAAATTACTATAATCATTCTATATTCATTGATTGTTCTCTTATTTCTTCAACAACCTCTTTTATCTTTATCACCCTGTGGACAGTTCCCGGGAGTATTGCCTTTGAACCAATCGTATTCACTTCCCTTAGAATTTCCTGTATTATAAAACCTATCTTTCTTCCAACAGGATTGACATCATATAAGGTTTCTTTCAAAAGGTCTATGTGGCTTTTGAGTCTTATTATCTCTTCATCTATTTCACCTCTGAAACCAAGAAATTCAATATCTTCTTTTGAAAAGTTTAAACCAAGTTCTTTTAATGCCATTAGTTTTTTAAATATCTCTTCTTTTTTATCTTTCAATGCCTCATTTGATTCGAACATTATTTTCTGTATCTCATCACTCATAAAATTAATTTTTTCTTCAAGGCTTTTCCTTATGTTTTCACCTTCTTTTTCTCTAAATCTGATAAGTTCTTTTACAGCTTCTTCAAGCAGTTCCAGTATTATATTTTTTTCCTGAAATTTCTCTCTTTTAAAAATGTTCGGTATTGAAAAGAGTGTTTTTAAATCAAGTGTTCTATCAAGCGAAAATTCGTCAATCATCTTGCGGAGTTCAGGAATGAAAGAATTTAACATTTCTTTATCAATTTTAAACACCATATCCTTGTTATGTCTTATTTCTATTTTTATCTCAATATATCCTCTTTTTATATATTTCTTCAAGATTTCAATCATATCTATCCTGAAAGATTCTATATCATCAGGGACATTAAAGGCAGTTTCAAGATATTTATTATTCAGAGAAGTCAATTCACATGAAAGGCTCACACCGTTGTATTCTTTGACAGATTTTCCAAAACCTGTCATACTTTTCATAGATTCTCCCGGGTGTCTATAATTATTGTAACAGGACCATCATTTATTAAACTTATTTCCATTTTTGCCCCGAAAATCCCTGATTTAACCGGTATATATTTTGATAATTCATCTATAAAAAACTTATAGAGTTCCACTGCTTTATCAGGTTTTTCTGCAAGAATGAAATCAGGTCTTAAACCCTTTTTTGTTCTACCTAACAATGTAAATTGTGATATAACAAGTGCTTCCCCATTAACATCTATTAAAGAATCGTTAAATTTTCCGTCTCTTTCAAAAAGTCTCAAATTTGGTATCCTGCTCGCTAAGTATTCTGCTTCTTCCTTTCTGTCATCGGTTTGTATGCCCAAAAATATCAGCAGTCCTTTATCTATTCTTGATATTTCTTTCCCTTCAATTTTACAGGATGCTTCTTTAACCCTCTGGATTACACATTTCATTTGAGGTCTATCTTGCCAAAGTCTTCGGGTTTCATTGATAGAAGATATTTCTTTATATCCTGTGCGTTTTTCTCTGATGTTTCAATGTCTATTCCACCTTTTTCCAAAACATTTTCATCAACATATATTGGTGCTCCTGACATCACAGCAAGTGCTATTGCATCGGATGGTCTTGAATCTATGTGATAGATGTTATTTTCTTTTTTTAACCAGATAACTGCATAATATGTATTCTCTTTTAAATCGGTTATAACAACCTTGTCAATTGTAAATTCAAGACCTGATATAATGCTTATTAATAGTTCGTGGGTTAAAGGTCTTGGTGGAGATACTTTCTGTAATGCCCTTGCAATAGCCTGTGCCTCGTATTCTCCGATCCAAATAGGTAATACTTTCTTACCTGGTAATTTTTCTGAAAGAATTATAACAATACCTCCTTTTTCATCCTGTCCAAATCCAGAGATATAAACTTCTTTCATTCTTCTTCACTCACAACCCATAATTTCAATGTAGCATGAATGTCTTTATAAATCTTTATATTTATATCATAAATACCTTTTGATTTTATAGGCTCTTCCAGGAGGATATCCTTTCTGTCAATTTCAATTTTTTTCTCTTTAAGTAAATCGGCAATATCCTTGGATGTTATTGCTCCAAAAAGTTTACCATCTTTTCCGATTTTTCTTTTTAGAGTTAATGTGACCGTTGAAAGTTCCTTTTGTAATCTAATTGCTTCCTCTTCCTTTTTTTCTTCGTATCCTTTCTTTAGTTCAAATTCACTTTTAAATCTTTTAAGGTTTGCAGGTGAGTAGGGGAGTGCTAATCCATTAGGTATTAAATAATTTCTTGCATAACCATCTTTCACATGTTTTTTCTCACCTTTTCTACCAAGATTTGGCACATCTTTTAAAAGGATAACATCCATAATCACCTACCTTGAAATCTTAGCGACAAAAGGTAGTAATGCCATTATCCTTGCTCTTTTAATAGCCTTTTTCAGTTTCCTCTGGTGTTTTGCACAGGTTCCGGTTGTTCTCCCTGCAAGTATTTTACCGCTTTCAGATGTAAACCTTTTTAATAGGTCTATATTCTTATAGTCAATATAATTAATATTGTTTGAACAAAAATAACAATCCTTGTTTTTCATTATACCTCCTTAAAATGGTAATTCTTCATCTTCCTCACCAACAGGAGGAAGTTCACTCCCATTTGGAATTTCAGGCGGTGAGAATTCTTCCTCTTCTGTTATAGTATCAGATGATAGTATCTTCACGCTTTTAGCCCTTATAACAGTATGAGTTATATTTTTTCCACCTATTTCCTTATTATAAGTTTCTATTGAACCTTCAATATATAAAGGTGTCCCTTTTTTTATCCTGTCACAGACATCCTGGGCTAAAGGACCAGTAATTTTTACATTTATAAAATTAGTCTGTTCTGCCCATTCACCCGTCTTTTTATCTTTGTATCTTCTATTGTTAGCAACGGTTATCATACAGAAAGGGACATCATTCTTTGAGAATAGAAGTCTTGAGTCCTTTGTGGCTCTACCAATTAAAAATGCGTTATTTATGTATGGTAATTTTATATTATTCATATTATCTCCGCAAAAACATAAATCTCATATAGTCTGTTCCTATTATCAGATGTTTTTTTAATTCTTCAACAAGTTGTCCATCACCTGTAAATTCAATTAGCACATAGTATCCTTCTTCTGATTTGTTTATTGGATAGGCAAGTTTTCTTTTGCCCCATGGTTCTGAGTCTGTGATATTTTCAATCTTTCCTCTTTCTTCGATCATTTTCTTCAATTCATCGATTCTTTTTTTTATCTTTTCTTCTTCAAGCCTTGGGTCTATTATAATAAGACCTTCATATTTGTTCATGAAACCTCCTTAACCTTTTTGTTGAATCTATTCATTGCCTTGTCAATTCCATCTTCAATCCAGGTTATAGCAGCTTCAATTGACATATCCAGTATTTCAGGTAATTTTTCCATTTCCTCTCTGGTAAAATCTGATAGAACCCAATCAATCCCATCTCCTTCTTTACCTATTCCTATTCTTAATCTACAAAAGTCTTTTGATTGAAGATGATATATAATGGATTCTATACCTTTATGCCCACCACTTGAACCATCTTTACGAATCCTTATAAAACCGAAAGGAAGATCCATATCGTCATAAGCGACAAGAATATTTTCAATACTTATTGTAGGATTTTCCTGTAAAAATTGTAAGATTGCCATACCTGAATTGTTCATATAAGTCATAGGTTTTATAAAGAAAACATCGTCTTTTTTTGTCTCAAGATAATCACCTTTTCCTGGTTTAAAATATAATTTGAAGCTTTCAGCCATTTTATCTATAAACATGAATCCTGCATTGTGTCTTGTATTCCTGTACTCTTTCCCCGGATTTCCAAGTCCTGCAATAAGTTTTTTTGTCATTTTATTTTTTCTTTTCTTCCTTCTTTTCTTCTTTGGTTTCTTCTTCAACTTCTTCTTTTTCTTCTTTCTTCTTAGATATAAGTTCAGGTTCTTTTGGTTCTTCAGCCACTACAGCTTCTGTTGGTGCAGCAGCTTCTATCTTCTTAGGAACAACTATTGAAACAATAGGAGTATCAGGTGGTAATAGAATTTTGTATTTATCTTCTGTATTTATCTGACCCACATGGACAGAGTGCCCTATCTTAAGATTCGTTATATCAATAACAATCTTTTCGGGTATATTGGCAGGTAATGAAATTATTTCTACATCCCTTACTACGAAATCAATAACACCACCTTCTTTAACACCCTGGCATTCGCCTGTAAGTTCTATTGGAACTTTTACCTTTACTTTCTCATCCTTGTGTAATATCTGGAAATCGACATGATGAAAGTCATGGGTTCTGAAATCTCTTGTGAGTTGTTTTATAATTGTTGTAAATTTCTTATCACCGATTGAAAGTTCAACTGTCGCAGATTCAGAAGGAAGGTCGTGTATCAGTTGTTTTAAGTCCTGATATTTAATTTTTAAATGGATGGTTTTCTCATTATGTCCATACGCTACTGCTGGAATATAGCCGTCTTTTCTAAGTTTTTTAACTCCAGACTTTCCTAACTCTTTTCTTTCATACGCTTCAATCTTCAACATAGATACCTCCTAAATAAATAAATTACTCACAGATTTTTCTTTATGTATCCTTATAATTGCTTCACCGAGAAGTCTTGAAACGGATATGACTTCAATCTTATCAGAAGACTTATTTTTTAGCGGTATAGTATCTGTAACAATCATTTTTTCAATAGGTGATTCTTCAATTTTCTTCAAGCAGTCTCCTGAAAGCAACGGGTGTGTTACATATGAATACACTTTCTTGGCACCCTGTTCTACAAGAGCTTTTGCTGCTCCTGTAATAGTTCCGCCAGTATCGATGATATCGTCTATTAAAATAACAATTTTATCCTTAACTTCACCGACGATATTCATCACCTCTGATTGGTTGGGTGATGGCCTTCTTTTATCAACTATTGCTATTGGTAAATTACCTATCCTCTTTGCAATGCCTCTTGCCCTCTTTGCCCTTCCCGGATCTGGTGAGACAATAACAAGTTCAGAGGGATTAAAATTCTGAGAAAGTATATGTTCTATAATAACAGGGGCGGCATAGAGATGGTCAAAAGGAAGGTTAAAGAATCCCTGTATCTGTTCAGCGTGTAAGTCTATAGATAGAATTCTATCTGCCCCGGCAGTGCTTATGAGATCAGCTACAAGCTTTGCAGTTATAGGTGTTCTTGGTTCATCTTTTTTATCCTGCCTTGCATATCCATAATATGGCATAACAACTGTAATTCTTTTTGCTGAAGCCCTCTTTAAAGCATCAAGCATAATTAGAAGTTCAAGTAGATTCTCAGCAGGTGGATATGTGGACTGGATTACAAAAACATCTTTTCCTCTGACATTTTCGAGAATTTTTACACAGATTTCTCCATCCATAAATCTACTGACGAATATCTCGCCCGGTTGAATACCTATATAATCGCAAATCTTCTCTGCAAGTGCCTTATTTGAATTTCCACTGAAAACCTTTAATTCATTCATATCTTCTCACCTTTTCTGGGGTGGGAGGATTCGAACCTCCGAATGCGGGATCCAAAATCCCGTGCCTTGCCAGCTTGGCGACACCCCAATAATTGTTTATTCACCTTCCTTTTTCTTATTTTCAATATTGGAATTAACCCTCGAAGAAACTTTTTTGTATTCTTCAATTATAGCATTTTGTATTTTCTCTCTTGTCTCGTTATTAATAGGATGAGCTATATCCCTGTGTTGCCCGTTTCTGTTTCTTCTTGAAGGCATTGAAATAAAAAGTCCCTTCTGTCCCTCAATAATCTTGATACCTCTCACCACAAACTCATTGTCAAAAGTTACATTAGCAAAGCCTTTCAATTTTGGTTCGTTTCTCAACATAACTTTTACTTCAGTAATCTGCATAATTCATCCTCCAATAGTTTGAAAGTTTTTAAATATTCGCTGGAAGAAATAGTCCTACACATCCATACATTTCCAAAATTTTTAAGATACTCAAAATCGGAAATGCAATCTTCCTTCTTCTTGTAAATCGCATACAAACTTGAACCACTTCCAGCAAGTCCCACGCCTAAACACCTTCCATTTTTAAGGAAACTATAAAATTGAAAAACATCTTTATATATTTTAAAATAACCATCTTCAAAAATATTATAAAGAAGTTTTCCAATCTCTGTTTCCCTGTTATTTCTTAAGGCATTTATTATACAAGATACATTAATATTTTTTTTTGTCAAGTTATTTAAATCTTTATCGATTAAAAAATTTTTATATGCAAATTCTGTTTTTACCTCAAAATTAGGATAAAATATAAGAATAGTAAATTTAGGAGTTTTGAAAGATTCTTTTAATATATTACCTTTTCCGGTTGCATATATTGTTCCACCAACAAGGAAAAAGGGACAATCCGAGCCTATTTTTTCTGATAATTTTTTTATTTTTTTAAAATCAATAGGATAATTGAACATCTTATTTAATCCGAGCAAAGTAACAGAAGCATTTGAACTTCCACCACCGAGACCGGCACCTGTAGGTATATTTTTTTTTATTTCTATTTCTAATCCTTTTTTTATACCTGTAGTTTTAAAGAAAAGCATGGCAGCCTTATATGCGAGGTTATTTTCGTCCTCAGGTATATTTTTATTATTGGTTTTTATCCTTATGACTTCTTCATCAATTAGTTTCAGTTTTATAATATCATAAAGAGAAACCATCTGAAAAATAGTTGATAGATTATGATAGCCATCTTTTCTTTTTCCTGTAATATCAAGGAATAGATTTACTTTAGCATAAGATTTAAGACTTAATGAAATCATCTTCTATCAATTCAACAATTATATGAATTAAAATATTGTGTATTTCCTGGATCCTCTGTGTATTCATTGATGGAACAATATAGAATAAATCTGAAAGTTCTTTTACATTTCCACCGTCTTTACCTAAAATTGAAACTACTTTTAATCCTTTCTTCTTTGCTGTTATAGCAGCATTGATCAGATTTACAGATTTACCACTCGTTGAGAAAATTAAAAGCACATCATCTTTTTTACCTATGGCTTCAATTTGCCTTGAAAAAACATACGAAAATGAATTGTCATTGGATACAGCTGTAAGGATAGATGTGTCAGTTGTGAGTGCAATTGAAGGTAAAGATTTTCTTTCTTTGTTCATTTTTACAACGAGTTCACAGGAAAAATGTTGTGCACAGGCAGCACTTCCGCCATTCCCAATTGTCAATATCTTTCCCTGTTTTTTTATTGAATTAATTAGTATTTTTGAAATTTTTTTAATTATTTTAAAATTTATCTTGAGGTCTTCAAGTAATTTATTGTATTCCTGAATAATATTCAAAATATCTTTGTATTCCACCAGTGAGTCTTCTCTTTTTTTAATTTATTTGCAACATAATTGTTCACTTCAAGTAATTTATCGATGTTTTCACCCGCATCTCCCCACCAGCCATCAAGTATTTTGAAATGTAACCTTCCATTATTTAGATAATAATTATTTATATCTGTGATTTCATACTCACCCCTTTTTGAAGGAGTAAGTTTTTTAATCTGTTTGAATACTGTATTATCGTACATATAAAGACCAACAACAGCAAGATTTGATTTTGGATTCTTAGGTTTTTCAATAATTTTTACAATTCTGTTTTCTGATATAAATGCAATTCCATATTCTTTTGGATTCGGGACTTTTTTTAATAATATCATTGCACCTTCACCTATTTTTTCAAATTCTTTTACATATCCTGAAATATCATTTTCAAATATATTATCACCAAGAATTACAGTGAAAAGGTCTTCTCCAATAAATTCTTCAGCAAGAGCAATTGCATTTGCTATTCCAAGTTCCTTTTCCTGATAAGCATAATGTAGGTATTTTAAGCCGAAAGAATGACCATTACCAAGAAGTTTTATAAAATCTCCGGCATTGTTACCACCTGTTATTATCATTATGTCTTTAATCCCTGCTTTTACGAGTGTAAGGAGTGGAAAATAAATCATAGGTCTGTCATAAACAGGTAATAGATGCTTATTTGTTATTTTTGTTAAAGGATATAGTCTTTTACCAAGACCACCTGCAAGTATCAGCCCTTTCATATTAACCTTCAAGTTTATCAATAAATCCTTCGTCTTTCTCAATTATATTTCCAATAACAACAATATCTGCACCTGCATTATGTTTTTCTCTAATATCTTTGGCACTCTTTATTCCTCCACCAATTATTAAAGGTATTGTTATTTCCTTTTTAACTTTTCTAATCAATTCTTCGGGAATTGAATACAGAGCACCACTACCACCATCAAGATAAATCAGTTTAAAACCAAGTAATTCTCCTGCTAATGCATGTGATATAACAATATCGTGTTTATCCCTTGGGATTGGTCTTGTATTACTCATAAATTCAACAGAAGTAAAGGTTCCTGATTCAATCAATATATACCCTGTTGGAATACATTCAATACCAAGTTTTTTTATTTTCATTGCGGATGATACATGTTCTCCAATAAGAAATTGCGGATTTCTCCCGCTTATAAGAGATAAAAATAATATAGCATCACAGTGCTTACTAACCTGTAGAGATGAACCTGGAAAAATAACAACTGGTTTCGAAGATAATTTCTTTACATTTTTCAAAAAATTTTCAAACTCTTCATTGAAGATAGTGCTTCCACCAACGAATAAAAAGTCGACAGAACTCTCGTTAATTTTTTTTATCTTCTTTCCAAGATTATTAACATTTTCAGAATCAGGGTCTAAAAGAACAGCAATTGATTTTTTTTTGTTTTTTACATTATATAAAATTTTTTCATATACTTTCAATCAAATCTCCCTTTTAATAGTTTTATACCCCATTTTATGAACTCAGGGTATTCTTTTATTATACCTTTTATTATATCATAATGGTCTATATCGTCAATTGTTTTGTTGTGAAATTTCTTTATCCCGAATTCTGCAATCTTCTTTATATCTTCCTCTCTGAGACTTTTAAAAACCAATTTGGCACTCCATCCCCATTTATTGTTTTTACCATATGTTCTATTCCACTTGTTCTCATAATTTTTAAGAGTTTTCAGTGACAAATCGCCATTAATAATTGTTTCTGCAAGCATTTTTGCACTTCTTAATGCGTTTGCAATACCCCCACCAGTGATTGGGTCGGTTAATCTACCACCATCCCCGATAAGTGCAACACCTTCTTTCACAAGCCTGCTGTTAAATGTTGTGGGAACTCCCGAACCAAAACCATAGACAGGTTTAAATATCCTGAATCTTTTTTTTATGATTTTGTCAAGATAATCTTTTGGTTTTCCTTTTGTCATTGAAGGGTCTATACCAAGGCCAACATTTGCGAATCCATTACCTTTCGGGAAACACCAGAAATATCCACCTGGAACATCTATGTAAGAAAAATACATCTCGGCGTATGAATCTTTTTTGTCTACAAAGGCAAAATATTGATATGTTGAATGGAATTCGTCCATTCTCATAGGGTTTAATATACCTGTTCTTCTCCCTGTGAAAGATGATAATCCATCGGCACCAACAACAAGTTCACATAGAAATTTTTCACCTGTGTTGATTGTAACTTCTCTCCCTTTATTATAATCTGAAATCTCAATAACTTCCTTCTTTGTAATTATATCAACACCATTTTTAATTGCATCAAGCATTAAATCTTCTTCCATTTTTGCTCTATCAAGAATCCAACCAACATTTGGATAATCTGTTATAAACTCGGTATTATCAGGACCTGACATAACAGAACCTTCTACAGGTGATGATATCCATTCTTTTTTTATATCTATTATTTCATTTATAGATTTCCTTGAAACACCTTCAGCACAGTGGACATTTTCTCCAATTTTTCTCTTTTTTTCAATAACAAGAACCTTAAAACCTGAATTGGATATTAGCTTTGAAAAGAAAGCACCTGCAGGACCTGCTCCAACTACTATAATATCATATTTTTTCAATAGCGTCCTCCGGACATATATTTAAGCATAGACCACAGAAATATGTATCTTTTGAAAAAGTAATTTTGCTATCTTTAAATAAAATTGTTCCGTTTGGACAGATAGAAGTGCAAAGAAGACATTCTGAACAATCACTTTTTACCTTTAAGGTATTCCTGCAGAATTCCATCGAATCTCTCCATAACAATCTTTATACCTTCCAGATTCTTACCGCCACCCTCTGCAATATTTTCTTTACCACCGCCTCCGCCGGATATGAACCTTGAAATTATCATTATTATTTCATTTGCCTTTATTTTTTTTGAAGCCTCTTTTCCTGAAAAACTAACTGCAAAAACATTTCCATTTTCTTTTTTGAATATTATACCGAATAAATTATCATTTTTCTCAGTTAATTTCGAAGCAAGTTTTCTCATTCCGTCCTTTGAAAGATTTACTTCATCTACGGTAAATTTCAGGTTTTCAAAGTTTTTCTGTCTTTCAATAAATTTTTTATATTCTATTTCAATCAATAACTTTTCAAAATCCCTTATTTTTTTATTCATTTCTTCATTTTCTTTTATCAGGTCATTAATCCTTTTTATTAGATTTTCTTCTTTTGTTTTTAACAATTCAGCTATAAGAGAAATTTTTGAATTCTTGTCAAAATATGAATTTATAAACCATTCTCCTGTTATAGCTTCTATTCTTCTGATTCCTGCAGCAATACCTTTTTCAGTAATAATCTTGAAACCAAGTATTTCAGATGTATTCTTTACATGGGTTCCACCGCATAATTCTTTAGAAAAATTTTCAATTTCAACGAGTCTCACTGTATCACCATATTTTTCACCGAATATTGCGACAGCACCTTCTTTTAGGGCATCATCAAATGGCATCATCCTTGTTTTAACTTCTCTACAATCAAGAATTATTTCATTTGCAGTATCTTCAATCTTTTTTATCTCATCTGATTTAAGTGGTGATGGATGAGAGAAATCGAATCTCAACCTGTCGTATGAAACAAGGGAACCCTCCTGTTTTATATGTTCTCCAAGGACGATTTTTAACGCCTTATGAAGTATATGTGTAGAAGTATGATTTTTCATTATATTTCTTCTTCTCTTCTTATCAACATAAGCATATACTTCTGATGATTTTAATTCACCCTCTAATCTACCTATGTGTATATTCCCTTTTTCATCTTTTTGGGTATCTTCAATTATTATTTTAAAACCTTCTCCTTCGATTATCCCGGTATCACCAATCTGTCCGCCACTTTCAGCATAAAATGGAGTTTTTCTTAATATAACCTGTATTTTGTCATTTATGTATCTATAAGAAATTATTTCTGTTTCTTCTTCAAAAGTTTCATAACCTGTAAATTCTGAAGATTCATCTTTTAAGTTTATCCATTCACCTTTTTCTTGAGTCTTAAATGTTGAGAATTTTCTTGATTTTTCCCTTTGCTTTTCCATTTCTTTTTCAAAACCATCAAAATCTATCTTGATTTCTTTATCCTTGGTGATTAACTTAACAAGGTCAGGTGGAAATCCATAGGTGTCATATAAAACGAAAAGTTTATCACCGGAGATTGTATTGTCTCTTGATTCATTTGTGAACTCATCTATAAGGTTCAAACCTCTTTCAAGTGTTTGTAGGAATCTTTCTTCTTCTGATTTTATAATTAGCGATACTTTATTGATATTTGTTTCAAGCTCTGGATATTGTTCTTTCATCATTTTGACTATTTCTGGGACTAACTTATATAATGTAGGTTCATCAATACCAATTTTATGAAGATTTATTACCGCTCTCCTTAAAATCCTTCTTAATACATATCCTCTTCCTTCATTGGAAGGATATGCACCATCAGAAATTGCAAATGTTAAAGCCCTTGTGTGGTCTGCTATAATGTTAAATTCTTTTTTATTTTCCTCATAACTCTTTCCGGTTATTTCCTGAATCTTTTTTATTATTGGCATAAAAAGGTCTGTCTGGAATATATTGGTCTTTCGCTGCATTACCATTGCAAGTCTTTCAAGCCCCATACCTGTATCAACACCTTTATTTTTCAATGGAAGATATTCATTATTCTGGAAATTGAACTGTGGAAAAACAAGGTTCCATAGTTCGATAAATCTATCACAGTTTTCATCCGTTACACTACAATTACCAAGTTCTTCTCCAAGGTCATAGTGTATCTCAGTGCAGGGACCACAAGGGCCGCTTCCTCCTGCTGGACCCCAGAAGTTATCTTTTAACTTAAAAATCTTTTCTTCTTTAATACCCATATCCTTCCATATTTTATAACTTTCTTCATCGTCAGGATGCACTGTTATTACAACTTTTTCTATATCTATTTTAAGGATTTCAAAAAGAAATTCGTAAGCAAATTGTATTGCTTCCTTTTTAAAATAATCACCGAAAGAAAAATTCCCGAGCATTTCAAAAAATGTATCATGTTTGGGTGTCTCTCCAACACTATCTATATCACTAAGCCTTAAACATTTCTGGATGCTTGTAGCCCTTCCTGATTCCGGCTCTTTTTCACCTGACCAGAATGGTTTAAACTGGACCATTCCAGCTGAAGTAAAAAGAAGTGTAGGGTCTCTTTCAGGTATCAAAGAAGAAGAAGGGTAAACTATATGGTCTTTTTCCTTGAAAAAATTTATAAACAAATTTCTCAAATTTTGTGCTGTATACATAAAAAGAAATGTAAAAAAAAATAAAAAATTGTCAAGAATATAATATATATGAATTGGAAAAGTTATTCATAAAAAAATTTTTGATTTAAAAAGAATGTGAATGTCTGGTATAACCCTGAAGCAAATCATTAGAAAAATTTTTATCTTCTTTAATAATTATGGTGAATTCTTTGGAAAGTCCTTATTATCATAATTACTATTTTCGATTTTATAGGTAAAAATACCCTTGCGGAATTTAAGAATATTTATATATTATATTACCATTTCTGCTAATCAAAAGACTCAAGATGTGATAAATATATCCTTAAAATATTTTTTAAAATATTTTAATTAGGGTTTAAAACCCTGAAGGGTTTAAAAGCCCTGAAAGGAGGTATTTATTATTTATAATTTTAAGAAATCACAGAAATTAAAGATACCCATCAATGAAGCCTTTGATTTTCTTCTGGAAATGAAGGAGATGCATTCAGAGTTAGATAAGGTTTTTGAAGAGGCATATAAGATAACGGCTAAACATCCTGAAATAAGAGGTAAAAATAGATTCAACAGAATAGCGAATATGCGTAATATTTACACATTTCGTAAATTCATTTCACGAATAACCGAGAAGGTAGAAGAAGCACTTAGGGAAGGTAATCAGCCTATGGTGATAGAGATAGATATACCAGAGCTTATAAAATCAGATGCATAAAAAAATAAAAAAATGGGGTAAAACCCCGAAAGGAGGTGATATGTTTTTTAAGAGAAATAATGATGATGTTAATGATACATATCCTTTTTGGAAGGTGAATAAGATAAGTGAGTGGTTACATCCGGAAGTTAGCATAAATTTGATAGATATGATGGATTTGTATGAGCAGGCATATTATACATTGTTTGGTTTAGAAGAGATATACAGGGAATTAAAGATAGATAATTCATATTTTAATTTTGAGCGTTTGTTTGAGAGCTATTATGGTGATAGGGCGAAGGTGAAGGTAGAGAAGATAAAGGGGTTGTATGTTAGGCAGGAAATGTTTCATTTTTGTTGTGATGTTCAGGATATAATAAAAGAGATAGACCATTTATTTAGTAATGGTAATATGACATCGGTGGTAAAGATCAGGATATCAAGGCCAATACCATCGGACAAAAGATATAGAAAGAAGATAAATATATGGAAGATATTAGGTATTCGATAAGAGAATAGACAGGGTGGCTGGGAATATTAGTTATATTCTCAGCCATCCTGTAAAACATAAAAAATGTCAAATGTCAAGACCTGACACCATTAGGTAGTTCTGCCCTTGCTGATACATAATAGTTTATTTATATTGAATAAAAGGAGGATTTATGGTTGAAGATGGCTTTAAATTCTGCAATAACTGTGGTGCGAAAATCCCTGAAATTTCCAAATTTTGCTATTTATGTGGTTCAAAGCAGGTTTTTACAATCAAATACGCTGGTTTCTGGATAAGATTTTTAGCATATTTGATTGATAACATAATAGTTTTAATATTTGCAACAATCTATTTTTTTATAAGATTTGCTATAATTGAGTTAGACCCGACTTGCCCCTTCACTGACTATGAAACTGAGTTTTCTTATTTATTCCATCAAACAATTTATTTAACCTTTATTTTCAGATTTTTATATTTTGTTCTGCTTGAAAGTTCCGAGAAGCAATCAACATTAGGTAAAAGAATTTTCAGATTAAGGGTTCAAGAAGTTGATGGAAAAAGGATTACACGCAAAAAAGCAACTATAAGATATTTAAGTAGATTTATCAGTTTTATAACAATCTTTGGATATTTAATGGCAGGATTTACACAGAAAAATCAAACTTCCCATGACTATATAGCAAACACAGTTGTAATAAAAAGGTGGTAAAAATGTTATGCCCAAAATGTGGAAGAGAAAACCTTGATTTTTTTAAATTCTGTTCAACTTGCGGATATCCATTAAAAAGTAATGAATTTATATTTATGGAGAAGCGGGATAATATGTCGACATTATCATTTGGCCTTGTGAAAATGAATGTATTTGTTCTTTTCATTCTGATTATAATAACATTCGGTTTCTTCTGGTATGTCTGGTTTTTTATGCAAAGGCCTGGTCTGAATCTTTTAAAATCAAAGTATAAAGTGAATAAGCGTGGATTAATTTTACTTTTATTTTTCGAAATATTAGGATTCATTCCTTATCTTTCCTTTATAAATATAATTCTTATATTTGGTATATTGGGTTACCATTTCAGGGTTTATCATATTCTAAAAGAACATTTTTATGACAAAATGGGGATTAAACATCCATTTGCAGGATTGGGAACATTGGTTTTTGGAGTTTTATCACTTCAATATCTAATAAACAGTCTTACTTAAATGAGTTCATTATATTTAACCGAGCAGGGTTCAAAGGTAAGAAAAATAGAAGGAAGGGTTGTAGTTGAAAAGGATGGTTTAGAGATATTTGAAATACCATATAACAAAATAGAAAGGGTTATCATAATTGGTAATGTTCAGATAACAACCCAGGCTTTATCATTGTTTTTAGAATTAGGTATTCCAATAGCATTTCTTTCAATAGAAGGAAGGTTAAAAGGGATTGTTGAGCCATTACTCTCAAAAAACATAAAAAGAAGAATAGAACAATATTCAACACTTGACGAACCGGAGTTTGTCCTGAATATTTGTAAAAGCATTGTATATGCAAAGTTATGGAATCAGAGAAGTATTTTGAAAAGGTGGATTTCAAGAAGGGATATGGAATGTTCCACCGGGATAGAAAGATTTGACAGCCTTTTAGATTCTGTAAAATATAAAAATGGGAAGAACGGATTAATGGGATTAGAAGGCGTTGGGAGTGCAATATATTTTGAAGTTTTTGGTAAAGTTATAAACAGGGAAAATTTTATAAGAAAGAAGCATCCACCTGTTGATCCTGTTAATGCCTTACTGAGTTATGGATATGCAGTTTTACTATCTGAATGCATAACACATTTAAGAATTGCAGGACTTGACCCTTATATTGGATATTATCACATTATTAGGCCTTCAAGACCAGCACTTGCACTTGATTTTATGGAATTCCTTAGAGCACCTGTTGTTGATACAGGGGTTGTAGAGATGATTTCGAGAAATATTATAAATATTGAAGAAGATTTTGAAAAAGATGAAAACGAAGAAAGAATTATATTGAATAGAAATGGGAAAAGGAAGTTTTTTACATACTACGATAACAGAATTTCCCATTACAGAAAGATAATTTCTGATTATTCAAATGAACTTGCAAATGCTATTTTAAACAGAAGCCAATTCACTGCTTATAAAGTTGAATGAAAAAAATAGTTGTTGCATACGATATAACTGATGATAAAAGAAGGAACAGAATATTTAAAGATATGAAAAGCTGGGGTGAAAGAGTTCAATACAGTGTATTTGAATGTGTTTTAACCGATGAACAGATTAAAATAATGATAGAGAAACTGAAAAGGAAAATAGATATAAAAACCGATAGTATCAGGATTTATTTTCTTGACAAAGATAGTAAAGTAGAGATAATAGGAGAAGGTAAACCGGTTGAATATGATGAAACTTATGTAATTTAAATAGGAGGAGGATATATGAAAGAGTTTCATATCATAAGCAGTGGAGTAAGTCTGATAACAAATGCACAGAGAAAGGGTGAATTACCGAAAGACAGAAAAATATCAGATGAAAATTACTGGCAGGAATTATTAAATAATATAGAAGGAATAAATAGGCTTTTCGATTTTCTTAAAGTAGCGCCATACGAGAATTCTGCGGAGTTGAATACATTTTTAAGGGTAGTAAAAGGTAAAGAACCTGAAAATATAGAAGTGTATCTTTTTGGGACAAACACTCATTCAAATGAATTATGTAGATTGGTTATTGGACAGTATTTAAAAGAACTCGGGTATAGACTTTATGATGGTAGAGAATTTTCCGGATATTTTTTTGAAAAGATGTTCAATGAAAAATACGCAAAGACAGAATTTGAAAAAGACATTTCTTTGCTACTTGACAGATTGATTTATCTTGGTAAGAAGAAAACAGAACAGGGTTACAGGGTTTTCTATAACCCAACTGGCGGTCTGAAAGCACATGTTATAGCAACTGCCCTTGCTGGTTTTATAGTTGATTCAGAAGTTTATTATATGAATGAAGAATTTAACGAAGTGATTTTCTTCCCAAAGATGTTTTATATACCTAAAGGGATGGAAGCGGATATTTTAAAGATGATGAAGCAAAAAACAATAATTTCAGGTGAAGAATGTAGAGAAATTGTGAATAAAAACAGAGACGAAATCGAAAGATTGAATCTTTACGGGCTTATTGAACTTGAAAAAGATGAGAATGTAATTTACAGGATGAAAATTTCCCATAAGGGTGAAATTATTGAAGAAATGTTAAAATAACACTTGACAAAATTTTAAAAATCATTTATAATAATAAAAATTAAAATTGCTCTTTGAAAAGAAAAAAGTTTAAATTTGATTGAAGCAATTATAGTAGAATCGAAAGTAAATTTTAAAATTATTACAAATTGTACAAGTTTGTAATAATTTTTCCGAACGACGACCAAAGTTTTCCACATTTTTCCCACATTCGACTTATAACCTTCTTAAAATTAATAATTTATAGCGAAAATTGAAAAAATTTCAAACTTGTCGTCGTTGTGGTTCAAAATGAATGAGTTATGAAAAATGTGGATAAAATGTGGATAATTTTTAGGTCTGTGTCGGAAATGCCCTTATAAGTTATTGGTGTTAAATAACTTTCAAGGGGTGCTGTAGCAATCGAACTCCCGTAAGATCGGGATTGCAACGAAGGGGAATTGTTCGTATACTCACATCTCGGCTTATTGCGTAGCAATCGAACTCCCGTAAGATCGGGA
>CBFGJG010000024.1:0-28797 GCA_965649055.1 Caldifarciminota bacterium | reverse complement strand
TAAAATAATACATAACTATCTTCTTCCTGTAATCATATAAAATTTCCTTGTCTTTTAACTTATTATTTGCTAATATATTATAAGTCATGGGTAACTCCTTTTTTAGAGTTATTAACTTTAAAAATTGGTTTTTGCAACTCCTTTGAGGATTGCCCTCCCCAGGGCAATCCTCTCTTCATTCATTACCCCTATCTTCACTATCAAAACTTTCCACCATGTGCATGATCTTTTCCAAAATAAATCTAAATTATCCTTGACTTTTTTTATATTTAAATAAAAATAAATCAAAATGGAGGTTAATATGAAAAGAGAATTACCTGAAAAAAATCTAAAGCCTTACAATGTAAAGTATATTGAAGACCCAACCCAGTCTGAGCTCAAAGAATTATCCCTGAAATACACTCCCTGCATGATGAAGACAAAATATGGGAATTTAAATAAAATTTCAAGATGCAAGGCAAGAAAAGCGAAATTAACCTATATAATAGGTCCTGAAAGTGAAGCAGATAAATGGTCAAGTAAGATGATTCCACCTGAGAAAGCAGATAAACTTATTGAGATACAGAAGAGATACATAGAAGATAAAGGGACATTAATAGTTATAAATGGATATGAAGGGATTGATAGAAACTATGCTGTTCCTGTTCAATGGATGTATACACTTGAAGGTGCAAATGTTGCCGGTATGCAACAGATACTTGCATTTCCAAGGGAAATGGTAGAGGAAAAGGATGAATTGAAGAAACCATTTGTCCCTAAAATGAGGCTTGTAATGACACCTGGTCTTCTGCTCGATGATATGCCCGGAAAAATTGCTATAATTGTTGATATTGAAAATAATACAACATATGCAATGGGTTCAGACTATTTTGGTGAAAGTAAGAAAGGTATGTTAAGGATGCTTAATGAATGGGTCTATCAGAGGGGTGGATTGGTTCTTCATGCAGGTGCCAAGGTTGTAAAGATAGGGGATGAAAAAGTAACGGTTGGTATTATGGGTCTTTCAGGGACAGGTAAAACCACAACAACATTTTCAAAACAGGGTGAACTTGCACAGCCTTTACAGGATGATATGGTATGTTTCTGGGAAAAGGGTAAGTTTTCGATAACAGAAAATGGTTGTTTTGCAAAGACTTTTGGTTTAAAACTTGAAACAGAACCCATAATTTATAAGGGAACTATTTCACCTGATGCGTGGGTTGAAAATGTATTTGTGAACGAAGATGGAACATATGATTTTTCTAAGGAAGTTTTAACACCAGAAGAGGTAAAAAGATACAGAGAAATATTCATACAAACAGGAAACAATCCTGAAAATATTGACAGATTCATAAGAGGGGAAGTAAAAGCAGAAGATGTGATTGATGAATACAAGATACCAAAAGATGGATGGGATTTTGTTGTCTGGACACAAAATGGAAGATCAATAATTCCGATGTCTGCTATAGAAGGTGCTGCAAATCTTAAAGAGATACCGAAGGTGAAATACCTTGGTATTCTTAACAGGGATGAAGGACCTGATGCAGCAACACCCGGAATAGTTGTCTTCAGTTCTCCAGAACAGGCAGCGGGATACTTTATGCTTGGAGAAACTTCGAAGACTTCTGCAACCGGTAAGGAAAGAGGAAAGACAAGATCCCCTTTTACCCAGGATTTTTTCCCGAGGGCATTGGGTCTTCAAGCAGAGAGATTTGCTTTACTCGCAAAGGATATCCCTGAACTTACAAACTGGATGATGAATACAGGTTTTATTGGTGGTGATGAACTTGATGAGAAGAATGGGAAGGCTTTAAAAGTGAAGATAAAACATTCATCGGCAATGCTTGAATTTTTGTTCAGGAATCAGATAAAATGGAAGGTTGACCCTGATTTTGGGTATTATATAGTTGACACTAATGCAGAAGAGAATAAGGAACTATTAAAATTAGTCCCACCTGAAATACTTGAACCTGTAATATTCTATGAAAAGGCAGGAAGATTGAATGAATATAAAGAATGGGTTAAGAGGATAAAGATGGATAGAAAGGCATTTCTTGAAAAATATAAAGTTGATAAAGAGGTTATAAAGAAGACCATTAATGAATAAAGTTAAAATAGAGAAACTACCTTGTGGTTCTATATTGATTTTTGAAGAAGATAAAAAGGTTTCAACTATAGATATATCATTTCTTGTAAAAACGGGTTCTATCAACGAAAATCAGAATAATAATGGTATATCACATTTAATTGAACATCTTCTATTCAAAGGGACAAAGAAAAGATCTTATAAGGAAATCTCTGAAGAGATCGAATTAAAAGGTGGTAGTCTTGATGCATTCACCACTTCTGAATATACCTGTTTTTATACACATCTTCTTTCTGAAGATTTTGCAACCGGTATAGACCTTTTAACTGACTTAATCTTTAATCCTGCATTTCGTGAAGAAGATTTTGAAAAAGAAAAAAAGGTTATAATTCAGGAAGTAAAAAGTTATTTTGATTCTCCGGAAAACCTGCTTATGAAGTATCATTCAGAGAGGCTTTTCGGTAAAGGGAGTCCATTTGCATTACCAATCGAAGGAACAATAAAAAGTGTGAATTCAATTTCGTTGAAAGATGTTATTAAGTATTGGGAAAATTTCTATTTTCCGGAAAATATAATTGTAACTTGCGTTGGTAATTGTAGTCTTGATGATTTGTTAAATGAATTATCCAGGATACCATTTTCCGAGAAGGGAAAATTGACGGTAAATAAGGATACTTTTATTCAGAGGGACAAAAAGAAAGTCAAATGTATTTACAAAAATGCCCTTGAACAGGTTTATCTTGCTGCGTCAAATATTGGATTTCCATATAATGATGAGAGAAGGTATTCTTTACTTATTTTAATGTCAATACTTGGTTATGGTATGAGCTCTTATCTTTTTCTGAAATTAAGGGAAGAGAATCCGCTTGTATATAGTGTATTCACATATTCAAATCAATTCCAGAACACCGGAGAAATAGGGATTTTTCTTGCGACAGATGAAAGAAATATTAATACACTGGTAAAATTGATGAGAAAAATACTTGTTGAGTTTAGTGTTGATGAAGATATGTTGAGTAAGGCAAAAACGAGGATTGCAAAAGGATTTAAGATCGATTTTGAAAATTGTGGAAGAAGGGCCGGATTCTATCAAAGGGAATATTTCCATAATGAGAGTATAATGGATATTGATGAACTTATCGAAAAATTAAACAGAGTAAAACTGGATGACCTTATGGAACTGTATAAATATCTTTTTAATCCTGATGATTTAACAATTACAACGTTGGGGAAAGTTAGAAATGTCAAATGGTAAAATCTCAAAAAGGGCAAATATTTTTGATTTTCCTTCATTCAGATATTATTACAGGATAATTGAAGAAAAAACCAAAAAAGGAAAAAGAATTTACAATTTATTTAAGTTAAATCCCTATATTTCGCTTCTTGGAGAAAGAACAGAAACAACTGAAGAAGGGTTAACTGAAAAATTTGCAAATTTTTATAAAATACCTAAAAGTTACCGGGTTTTAGCCTTCCCCGGAACAATACCGGCATTATCAACTATTTTCTTTACCTTTCTTGATACAAACGATGAAGTATTGCTCCCTGAACCTATTTTACATTATTTAAGTATAAGTTCGGCAATCTCACAGGTTAGATTGAAGGTTATTAAGACATATTACTATAATAATTTTTCAATACCATCAAGGGATTTTATAGAGCCATTGATTACACCAAGGGTAAAACTTTTTTTTATTTCCAATCCGCAGTTTTTTTCTGGGAATGTATACTCTGAAGAAGAAATGGAAAGGGTAATATTCCTTTCAAATACATATAGAATACCGGTGATTTTGGATGAAACATTTTCTTTCAGTGTATTTGAAAATGTTTTTTTTCGTTCAGCTTTTGAGCTTGTAAAAGGCCACCAGAATATTTTTATTATCAATAGATTGATTGAGGTTTATTCAGATGAAAACATTGTTTTTGTAATAACAAACCCTGAAATATATGAAATCTTAAGAAGATATAGGGATGAATTGTATCCTGTGAGCAGTCAATTGATAAATGCAGGGAATTTATTTCTTTCAAGATTTATATCCGGGATTGGGAATCTGAGAAAGAAAATATTTGATAATTCAGACTATATATACAAAGCAGTTCTTTCAAAAGACATCTCTGTTATTAAACCTTTTGCCGGACCTTGTATGATATTGAAAATTCCAACAGGTGACTCTGATAGTTTCATAGATTATATGATAAACTCATTTGAAGAGAATGGTTCATCTGCATTTGCTATGCCAATGTCGGATTTCTTTGTAGAAAAAGAGAAAGGTAAAGAACTTCTTGTGATAAACTTTTCAAATTTAGAAAAGGCAGAGATGGAAGAAGGTATTCGAATTCTTAAATTAGGTTTAGAAAACTATTTAAAGGAGGTCCAATGAAAATTTCCCAGAGAGGAATTGATATGCCCGCATCGCCAATAAGAAGGTTAGCACCATATTCAAATAAGGCAAAAGAAAGGGGAATCAAGGTTTACCATTTAAATATTGGTGACCCTGATATACCAACACCACCTGAAGTATTCCAGGGATACAAAAACTTCAAGGAAAAGGTTCTTCCTTATGGTCCATCTGAAGGACTACCTTTTTTAAGAAACGCAATATCAGATTATTTTAAGAAATATCAAATTGATGTTTCACCAGATAATATTTTTATAACAACAGGTGGAAGTGAAGCAATACTTTTTGCAATACTTAGCATTTGTGATTATGGGGATGAAATTATTGTCCCTGAGCCTTTTTATACAAATTATAATGGTTTTGCCAAAATGGCCGGTGTTAAACTTGTTCCTATTACATTGAATGTTGAGGATAATTTCCATATAAAGGAACCGGGTGTAATAAAACATTATATTAATCCAAAAACTAAAGCAATCCTTTTATGTTCACCCAATAACCCTACAGGAACAGTTTATTCTTACAATGAAATAAAGAGCATTGTTGATATAGCACTTGAATATGACTTATACGTTATTGCAGATGAGGTTTACAGGGAATTTACATTTGACAGAAAAAAACATACATCGGTTCTTCAATTTAAGGAGGCACAGGAAAGGGTTATTGTTGTTGATAGTATATCAAAAAGATTCAGTGCCTGTGGTGCAAGGATAGGTTTTATTGTTACAAAAAATAGGGATTTGTGGTGCACAATTCTTAAATTTGGTCAGGCAAGATTATGCCCGCCTACATTTGAACAGTATGCTGCTGCTGAAGGTTTCAAAAAAATTGATAATTTTATGGAAGATATTGTGAAAGAATATGAGAAAAGAAGAAATATTGTATGCGAGGAATTGAAGAAAATAAAAGGTTTGTTTTATTTAAAGCCTGAAGGTGCATTCTATAATATTGTCAAATTGCCGGTTAAGGATGCAGAAGAATTTATTAAATGGATGTTAACAGATTTCAATGTTGATGGTAAGACAACAATGCTTGCACCTGCAAGCGGGTTTTATTCTACACCGAATAAAGGCCTGGATGAGGCAAGGATAGCATACGTTTTGAATGAAAATGACCTTAGGGATGCAATAAGGATTCTTAAAGCTGGTCTTGAGGAATATGAAAAGTTTAAAGGTCTTAAGGATTGATAAGGACCTTCCATTACCAAAAAAAGGGTCAACCGGGAGTTCGGGATTTGATATTTTCTCGTCAATTGATTATGTTTTGAAACCTTTTGAATATAAACCAATTCCAACCGGGATAGCTATTGAACTAAAGAGAGGATATGAAGCACAGATAAGACCAAGGAGTGGGCTTGCTGCTAAGAACGGGATTGGTATCTTAAATTCTCCGGGAACGATAGATTCAGATTATAGAGGTGAGATATATGTTATTCTTTTCAATTTCTCAAAAAAAAGATACAGGATAAAGAAAGGCGATAGAATTGCACAGATGGTTATAAATAAAGTTTATGATGTAAAAATTAAAGAAGTAAAAAAACTTAAAAGCACTAAAAGGAATTCAAATGGATTTGGCTCAACCGGAAGATAATCTCTACTGGACTATTCTATGAGCTAATTTCAATGCCTCCTTAGGTATATCAATATTCAATTCTTTTGCTTTTTTCAGGTTTATTTCAAATATATAGTTTTTAGGTATTGTTGGAGGTATGTTTTCTATAGATTCACCATTATATATTTGTCCTAAAATTTTTGCTGTTTCAATACCAAGATGGATGTGGTCAGTTAGAATACCTCCTAATGCACCCATATCTGTATGTTTGCTTGTAATACCCATGATTGGAATTTTAAACTCAATAAATTCATTCCCTAAATCTTCTTTCGTAAATAATTCATCAAGGGAATACCACCCAAAAATCAAATCGATATTCATTGAAGTAGATAAATTTTTTAAAATATTGAAATCGTTCTTTTTCTTTTCCTTATTATAAATGTCTATAAACTTGATATTAAAACCAGATGTATTTTTCAAGTTTTTTAATTCATTCACATATATTGTTTCCTGCTCAATCACTGAAGAATAAACAAATCCAAGATTTTTAAACCTTAATGTATCTGGTAGTAATATTCTGAAAATCTTAAGTCTCGTTTCCGGAGAGACTCCGTAGCTTATCCCTGTTATATTTTTATTTGTAGGAACATCAAAATTTTCAATGAGTCCACCTTGTATTGGGTATGTAACACCAACAAAAACCTGTGGAATATTTGAATTTTTTACTATATCCCAAACTGAGATGCTTGCACCAGTCCCAATTGTTACGATAACATCAACACTTTCATTTAAGAATTCCTTTGCAATATCCCTATTCTTTCCATAATTTACATATTCAGGATATCCAATCTTTGAAATGTATATAAGATTTTTTCCTTCTTTAAAACCCATAATTTCAAGCTGTTTTTTTAATCCTTTTTCTATATCCTCTGCATATTGTGCTGGAAGTCTTATAACACCAACTTTGAAAACTTTTTCAACCGGTAAGAGAGTTAAAAATATGAAAAAAATTGAAATTACCTTTCTCATAGTGCCTCCAATTGAATAAAAGGGGAGGCGAAAATTCCTCCCCTTAGAAATTCAAAGTAAAATCAAATGTAGCTTGGTCATATGGTTTATCAAAGGTAGGTGAAGAACCAAAAGCTGCTTTGAATTGATCACCAGGTATAAATCTTGCTAAAATCAATTCAAGTGTCAGATTCTCTTTGAATTGATATTCTATTCTGAAATTTACTTCTTTACCCTTATCTTTACAAAGTGTTCCTGCTATCACTGATGGGACAGCAAACTGCAGATAGCATCCGATTAATGTAAACTTTAAGTTTCCGCCTAATATCTCTTGAGAATAATCAATTCCACCAAATGGTATTGTTACATTCGTTACATTTTCAGGATGGACATCATTCAATAATTCATAAGTTAAAATAGCCATATTATAAAAACAATCCCTGCTTATCCTTCTAAAATTACCATCGTTACCATCAACAGTATTTGTGTCTCCAGAGACATAAACATATCCACCTGTAAACTTAAATGTGGAAAATTTAAAGTTAAAAATTGCCCTTCCCAACCATCCAGTATAATTTATAGTATCTTTACTACCAAAGTTTATTCCAAACATTATATCATGCCCTAATTTTTCAATAAAATTACCTTTAACCCTTACTACAGGTAAGTAAAGTTTGTCATTAAATTCTTTAATCCTTGAATACATGTTTAGGGAGATCTCGTTATTTTTAAGTAAGGCTTCATTTTTTACACCAATTGCAACAATGTCTATATCTTTAGAAAGGGTATCAAGATTATATTCGTTCTTCTTACCGACTGCAAAATAAGTGTTGAAGTTGGATACCAAATATTCAATCTTTATTGCATCCAAAGATGTAACTTCAAGGAATCTTCCCCTTTGTGGTCCATAGAAAAAAAAGGCATCATCCCTATCTCCAAGAAATTGTCTCCCAATAGTTGCTTTTCCATTGAGAGGTAGAGGAATTTTAAAATATGCATTATATAACCCTATTTCATTAAATATTCCTGATAGATTTTCAAAAGGTCCAGGTTCTGCTTGTTGATAATACCATTTATTCTTGCCAAAATATCTTGTATAACCAAAGAGAATCCCTATTTCTGTTTCTTCAACAGGACTAAAAGATAGTTTTATCAGTGAGCGATTAATAAAGTAAATGTCTTTTATACCGTTTGCTTTATAATTATAAAGATAAAATGCACGAGTCCTCATCTCTCCATTTATATCCAATTCATCAAATCCAATAGCTAAAAGATTTAAAGAAAGAAATATACACAACATAATTATTAAACATCTTCTCAAAATTACCTCCTTGTTTAATTGTTTAAAATCTTTTTAACAGTCCCAAGGCAGCTTAATTATATTATAAATTTAATGATTATTTTGTCAAGTAAAATTTGTAAATTGTTTGGAAAAGATCATGCACATGGTGGGACAATAATATAAGAAAAAAAGATATAAAGATATGATATCGGTAAACAATTATAAATTGGATAAAACAATTTTCAGATTGATTTAAAAAGGTGATTAACTTAGATCTTTATATTATAGCATATAAAAAATTTTGCTAATTCACATTCATGAAACTATTAAATATATGGAATCTTGGATATCGAATAAAAATTATAATATTTTAGATTGTTTCAGATAAAAAATTTAGAGGATGAAATCAAAAAATCGTTATAAAGGATAGATAAGAAATTATGTGTATTGCTCGCTTATTTACTCAAGAAGATTTTTATATTAGTGATGATAAAATTCTATAATATTTAAAACACTTGCACTTACTGAAATAATAAGTTAAATTTGCCAGAGTTTTAGCACTAAATTTTAAAATCATTTATTATTCCGTTAACAACTTAACAAATTTGTCAATCTCTTCTTTGTTTCTTTTTTCGGTTACTGCTATAAGCAGGTAATCTTTCCATTCTGGAACAAATTTTTCCATCTTTATACCTGGAAGTATTCCTTCATTGATACATCTATTATATTTATCATTAAGTCCAGGAACCTTCACAACAAATTCCCTGAAAAATGGGGAATTAAAAACCCTTTTTATTCCTCTCATAGAAAGTTCTTCTTCAAGATAATGTGCCTTCTGTAAAGATTGATAGGCAACCTCATAAATACCCTGTTTACCCATTATTGCGAGGTATACAGCTGCTGTTAACGCACATAATTGTTGATTTGTGCATATGTTTGATGTAGCCTTTTCCCTTCTTATATGTTGTTCCCTTGTCTGTAATGTCATAACAAATCCTTCTTTTCCTTCAGCATCGGTAGTTTTACCTATAATCCTTCCAGGCATAAAACGAATAAAATCCTTCTTTGCTGTGAATATCCCAAGGTATGGACCACCAAAATTCAATGGAAGCCCGAGTGATTGACCTTCAGCAGTTGCAATATCTGCATTGTAATCACCTGGTGGTATCAGAATTCCAAGAGAGATAGGGTCAAATGAAACAATATAGAGAACGTTTTTACTGTGAACTGTTTTTTCAATCTTAAATACATCTTCAATTATTCCAAGAAAATTCGGATTCTGAAGCACAACACAGGCAGTATTATCGTCGATTTTCTTCTCATCAATTATTGTCATTCCATTCTCATCTAATTCTAAAAATTCCAGTTCAAGAAATTGTGAGTATGTTTTTATTACTTCAATATAGAATGGATTGATGCCTTTACTTAATATGACTTTCTTTTTTCCCGTAATTGCATTTCCCATCCAGACTGCTTCTGCGAGTGCTGTTGCACCATCATAGATAGATGCATTGGATACATCCATCTTTGTTAGTTCACATATCATTGACTGATATTCATATATTGCCTGCAATGTCCCCTGGCTCACTTCAGGTTGATAAGGTGTATATGCAGTATAAAATTCAGGCCTTGATATTATTGTATCTATAACTGCTGGAATATAATGGTCATAAGCACCAAGACCCGCAAATATTACAAGTTCCTTATTTTTACCTCCTATTTCTTTTAACAATCTTCTCACTTCAATCTCCGAGATTCCATCAGGAACCGGTAATTCACCTTTAAATCTTACATTTTCAGGTATGGTTGAAAATATCTCTTCAATGGATGCTCCAATAACCTTGAGCATCTCTTCCCTTTCTTTTTCATTAACAGGTATATAATGCATTTTACCCTACAAACAATTTTTTATATCCTTCAGAATCAAGTAAGGAACTGTATTCCGAAGGGTTTGAAGGTTTTATCTTTATCATCCACCCTTTCCCATAAGGTTCTTTATTAACATAATCAGGATGTTCTTTAAGTTCATTATTCACTTCCACAACAGTTCCACTCACAATTGCATAGATATCAGCAACAGTCTTTACAGCATCAATTGAACCAATTGCTTCACCTTGTTTGACTTCCCTACCAACCTGTGGTAGATTAACATAAATAATATCGGCAAGTTCCTGCTGTGCATAATCTGTGATTCCTTCAATAACAACATCACCTTCTAACTTTGCCCACTCATGATCCTTTGAATATCTTAAATTATCCGGAATATTCATTTTTCCTCCTATTTGTGTGTTCCTTTTTTATAAAAAGGTGGTTTTACTATCTGTCCTTTTACCTTTGTATCTTTTATCTCAATATCAATATTCTTACCAATTTCAGAAAATTCAGTCTTTACATAACCAAGTGCTATTGATTTCTCTATAGATGGTGACCAGTTACCGCTTGTTATAAAACCTATTTCATTATCTTCGAAGAATATTTTATACCCTTTTCTTGCAATCATCTTGCCTTCAAGTTCAATTGCTACAAGTTTCCTTGTTATACCTTTTTCTTTCACCCTGATAAGCGCATCTTTACCAATAAAGTCCTTGTCAAATTTCACAACCCATCCAAGACCTGCTTCAAGTGGATTTGTTGTATTATCAATATCATTCCCGTAAAGACAATATTTCATCTCAAGCCTTAATGTATCCCTTGCGCCAAGCCCTATAGGTTTTAGAGAATAATCCTTTCCAATCTCGAAAATTATATCCCAGACCATTTCGCCATAATCTCTATCACCATATATTTCAAACCCATCTTCACCTGTATATCCTGTCCTTGAAATAAGCATCCTTTTTCCTGAAACATTAGAATAACCGGACCAGTAATATTTCATATCTTTTAAATTAATATCAACAATCTTGCTTAAAATTTCTTCTGATTTTATTCCCTGAATTGCAAGCTGGAAAATATCGTCGCTTTTATTTGTAATCTCAACATCCCATTTCTTATTTTCAATTATCCAGTTATAATCCTTATCCGTATTTGATGCATTCACAACGAGAAGTATCTTATCAGGAAGGTTATAAACAAGCAAGTCGTCAACAATCCCACCATCAGGATATAACATGGTTGAATACTGAACCTGGAATTCACCAAGAGAAGCAACATTATTCGTTGTTATATAATCTGCAAATTTAATCCTATCTTTTCCCGTTATCTCAATCTCTCCCATATGCGATACATCAAATATACCAACATTTCTTCTAACAGCAAGCACCTCTTCAACAATAGAACCGAAATAAACAGGCATCTCAAAACCTGCAAAAGGAACAATCTTTGCACCGAGTTCCTTATGTTTATTATAAAAAGGTGTCCTTTTTAACATTTCATCTCCTTTTTATAGATTCTTACATAAAAAATTTTTTAGTCAAGAAAAATTTGAAACAAATATACTTAAATTTCGTCAAAAATATAAATGGAAATAGATATTGAAAAACTAAAGAGAAAGGATATAAATGAATTTGAAAAATTTTTTATGATTTATATAAACAGGATATATACTATTGTTTACAGGGTTTTAAATGATCATCATTATTCAGAGGATGTTACAATGATTGTTATGAATAAGATATGGCAGAAAATAGATTATTTTAAAGGAGAGAGTAAATTATCAACATGGGTTTATAGTATAGCATATAATAGCGCTCTTGAATTCAAAAGAAAAGAAAAAATAGAGTTTATAGAAATTCCGGAAGATATAAAGGTAGAAGAAGATCTTATTAATGATATTGATGCTAAGGAAAAAGAGAGAATATTAAAGAAAGAAATTGAAAAACTTCCAGAAAATCAAAGGGTTGCAATAACTCTTCATTATTTTGAGGATATGGATTACAATGAGATAGCGAATGTTATGGGAGTGAATCTATAAGATGTAAAAAAATTATATTCACAGGGGAAAAGAGAAATTGAAAAAAAACTTCTTAAGAAGGGAGAAAAAATGGAGTTTGAAGAATTATTAAAAAAATCTATATTAGAAAAACCATCAAAGGATATTATCAAATTATGGAAATACAGTTTATTATACCAAAGAAGAAGGCTTAATATATTAAATTTCTTTTTTTATTATGTAATTCCAATGACTTTTGCTTTATCAATATTCGTTCTCAAAATCACAAAATTTCAGGTTAATTTAGATTTTTTACATTTTATACATTTAATTACAAAGATAACTTTAGAAAATTATCCGTTCATCACGTTAATAATAGTTTATTTTGTAATCGCTGGAATAACAAAATTATTAACAGAGTAAATAGATATATCATTTGAAAAAATTCCTTATTGACAATTTTTTTTAATCTTCTATATTTCCAGAAAGGGAGGTATTATGAAAAGTTTGAAAGGAACAAAAACAGAAAAGAATTTACTGATAGCATTTGCAGGTGAATCACAAGCAAGGAATAGATACACATATTTTGCATCAGTCGCAAAAAAAGAAGGTTTTGAACAGATTTCCGGAATATTCTTGGAGACTGCTGAGAATGAAAAAGAGCATGCGAAAAGGTTCTTTAAGTTTCTTGAAGGTGGTGATGTTGAAATTACAGCTTCATTCCCGGCAGGAATTATAGGAACAACCGCTCAGAACCTTGAAGAGGCAGCAAATGGGGAAAATTATGAATGGTCAAAGATGTACCCTGAATTTGCAAAGATTGCTAGTGAGGAAGGTTTTGAAGAGATAAGTAGTGTTTTTAAGGCAGTATCAGTGGCTGAAAAACAGCATGAAAAAAGATACCGTTACTTCTTGAAGATGGTAAAGGATAAAAATGTGTTTAAGAGAGATAAGACAATAAAGTGGAAATGCAGGAATTGCGGGTATATTCATGAAGGTAAAGAACCACCTGAGAAATGTCCTGCGTGCGCACATCCAATGGCATATTTTGAAGAATTGATAGAAAATTATTGAAATTTAAATAATTTAATTAAAAATAGTTGACTTTTAATTAATTTCTATTATAAATCTTCAAAATGGGTAAAATTATAGCAGTAGCAAATCAAAAAGGTGGTGTAGGAAAGACTACAACTGTTTGTAATCTTTCTTATGCTATTTCATCGATGGGATTTGAGGTCCTTGTTGTTGATATGGACCCACAGGCAAATCTCACGAGTGGTTTTGGTTTTAGCAGGGTTTATCCTTCTGTTTATGATGTTCTTGTGAAAGGTCTCTCGCTTGAATCAGCCATTAGGGAGACAAGACTTAAAAAACTGTCTATCCTTCCGAGCGAACTCTCACTTGTAGGTGCTGAGGTTGAACTTGTTGACGAGAAAAACAGGGAAACAAGGCTTAAAAGGATTTTAATGCCTTTAAAGAAAAAATTTGATTATATATTTGTTGATTCTCCACCTTCCCTCGGGCTACTTACATTAAACTCTATAGTTTCAGCAGATTCTTTAATCATTCCTATACAGAGCGAGTTCTACGCACTTGAAGGTTTAGGAAAGTTGTTAAATACAATAAGAAAGATTCAATCAACATTCAATCCAAGGCTTACGATTGAAGGTGTTTTAATTACAATGTATGATTCAAGATTAAACCTTTCAATGCAGGTCGTGGAAGAGGTAAAAAAATATTTTGGTGAAAAGGTTTATCAATCAATAATTCCAAGGAATGTAAAACTTGCAGAGGCACCAAGTTTTGGTCTTACTATATTCGAATACGATATTAATTCAAAAGGTGCCGAGGCATACAAATTACTTGCAGAGGAAGTTCTTGAAAGAAATGGGCAGAAAGGTTCTTGGCAGGGGTTTAGAGGCTCTAATACCACAGGGTAATGAGACCTTAATCCCTTTAAATAAAATAATTCATAGTCCACTACAACCCAGAACAAAAATAGATGAGGAATCACTTAAGGAACTTGTTGCATCAATAAAGGAGAAAGGTGTTTTACAGCCTGTTCTTGTGAGGAAAAATGGGGATAATTTTGAACTCGTATATGGACACAGAAGATTCGAAGCAGCAAAGAGGGCTGGATTAAATGATATTCCTGCTATAATTAAGGAATTATCTGACAGGGAAGTTGTTGAGATTGCAATCATTGAGAATATTCAGCGTGAAGATTTAAATCCAATAGATGAGGCACTGGCTTATAAAAAACTGATTAAAGAATTTGGTTTATCCCAGGAAGAGATAGCAGAGAGGGTAGGGAAGAACAGGAGCACAATTACGAATAAATTGAGACTTTTAAATCTTCCGGAAAAGGTTCAGGATGCATTAAGAAATAAATTAATAACGGAAGGGCATGCAAGATCGCTTCTTTCAATGAAAGATGAAAATAAGATTTTAAAGGAGCTTGATAATATTATAAAGAAAAAGGAACCTGTAAGGAATGTTGAGAAGAAAACAAGGAATATACCGCCTGAGATTATTGAGTACGAGGAGAATTTATTTGAATATCTGGGAACAAAGGTAAGTATAAGTTTTTCAAAGAAAAAAGGTAAAATTGAGATTTATTTTTATTCAGCTGATGACCTTGAGAGGATTGTTAAAAAAATAATGGAGGAGAAATGAAAGATATTCTTGAGAAATTATCAAATGCATATGGTCCATCCGGTTTTGAAGAAAATGCAGGAAATGTAATTTGTGAAATATTGAAGGATAGAACAGATGAGATTAATATTGATAGAATGGGAAATGTGATTGCAGTTAAGAAGGCGAAAGGAAAGAAAAAAGGGACTGCAATGATAACCGCTCATCTTGATGAACTTGGAATGATAGTTACTGCATTCGATGGACCATATATTAAATTTAACACACTTGGTGGATGGGATAACAGGGTTTTTATAGGTCAAAAAGTAGTTATTCTTGGAAAAGAAAGATTAAATGGCCTTGTAGGTGCAATACCACCGCATTACCTTCGTGGGAAAGAACAAAAAGTTCCTTCAATAGATGATCTGTTCATTGATGTTGGGCTTCCCGAGAAAGATGTTAGAAAATTAGTAAATATAGGCGACCCAATATATATTGATGTAAAATTTACATCATTAAATGGTGATCTTGTCACTGGAAAAGCCCTTGATAACAGGGCGTCCTGTGCAATAATATGTTCACTCTTTTTGAATATGAACCCTGAAGAATTAAAATGGGATATATATGGTGTCTTTACTTCTCAGGAAGAGACAACATCACTTGGTGCTGTTACTTCAACATATAAGATCAAACCTGATTTTGCAATCGTGATAGATGTAACCCATGCAACTTCTTTCGGTGTTGGAGAAGATAAAGCATATCAATGGGGTAAAGGCCCATGTATTGCAACAGGGCCAAATATACATCCACAACTATATAAAGATTTTACAGAGATTGCGAAAAAGTATGAAATTCCATATATTATAGAACCTGTTCCAGGTCTTACAGGAACTGATGCTTCCACAATACAGGTTGTTCAGGAAGGTATCCCGACAGCGCTTCTTTCTATACCTATAAGATATATGCACACACCTGTTGAAGTTTTAAACATTAACGACCTTAAAAGGACTGAAAGGCTTATATACTTCTTCTTACGGGATTTTGAAGGTATAAATCTGGAGGTGATAGATGTTCATAAATGAACTATCAAATATAAATGGTGTTGCTGGTAATGAAAGTGATGTGAGAAAATACATCATTGATAAAATTAGAAATAATGTTGATAAATTTGAAGTTGATAGTATTGGTAATTTATATGCATTCAAATCAGGTAAGAACAAAAATAAAAAAATAATGCTTGCAGCACATATGGATGAAGTTGGTTTTATGGTAACCGGAATTGACACATCTGGTGAGATAAGATTTAAACCAGTTGGTGGTATAGACCCGTTAAGTTGCCTTGCAAAAAGGGTTTTGATAGGCAAGAATAAGATTCCCGGTGTAATAGGTATAAAAGCAACACATCTTAATACAGTTGAGGAAGAAAAAGTTATTCCAAAATTTGACACTTTAAGAATAGATGCGGGTTTTAATTCTAAAGAGGAAGCATCTGGTAAAATATCATTGGGTGATTATATTGCGTTTGATACTTCATTCCAGGAAAAAAATGGAATATGCATAGGTAAGGCTTTTGATGACAGGGCAGGTTGTTCAATCCTGATGGATATTTCAAGAAATGATTTTCCTTTTGATACAATACTTGCATTCACAGTGCAGGAAGAGGTAGGTTTAAGAGGTGCGAAGGTTGCAGGTTATAAAATCTTTCCTGATATATGTATTGTTATTGAGGGAACCGGCGCAGGTGATTTCCCATCAGACAAGGATATTCCTAAATATCCTAAAATAAATGCTGGACCTGTTATAACTTTATTAGATAGAAGTCTTATAGTTGAAAAAAGGCTTGTAGATTTCCTTGTAAAAGTTTCAGAGAAGAATAAGATACCTTATCAGTTCAAAAGACCAAACATTGGTTCAACAGATGCAGGTAAAATACATATTTCAAAAACTGGAGTCCCAAGTATGGTTGTTGCAGTCCCAATAAGATATATACATTCTCCGGCGGGGATTATGTTAACAAGAGACTACAAAAACACATTGAAACTTGTTGAAGAAGCAATTGCAAATATTCAGGAGGTAATATGAAAGATATTATTAAGAGGTTCACAGAGGCATTTGGTCCATCAGGCAATGAAGAAGAAATAAGGAATTTAATTATTCAGGAAATCAAGGATTATGGAGATTACAAGGTTGATAAACTTGGTAATTTAATCGTAAGGAAGAAAGGAAAAGGTAAAAAGATAATGTTTGCTGCACATATGGATGAGATTGGTCTTATGGTAACACATATAGATGAGAAAGGTTTCCTGAGGTTTACAAATGTTGGTGGACTTTTCCCCACAAATCTTCTAAACCAGCGGGTTGTTTTTTCTAATGGAATTATCGGTGTTATAGGTGAAGAACCAAGGAAAGATTTTAAAGAAGTTTCAGGTATTGATAAACTCTTTATTGATATTGGTATGAGAGATAAGAAAGATGCAGAGAAGAATGTAAAAATAGGTGAAGTTGGTGTGTTCTATAGAGGGTTTGATGACCTCGGGAAAAGATTTATCTCAAAAGCACTTGATGACAGAATAGGATGTGTTGTTCTTGTAGAGGCATTAAAGAAAATTAAAGATTCTATAAATGACCTTTATTTTGTATTCACTGTTCAGGAAGAACTCGGTTTAAGAGGTGCAAGGACTTCTTCTTACGGGATTGAACCTGATTATGCAATCGCTATTGATGTAACCGGAACAGGCGATATCCCGGAATCACCAAAGATACCAATGGAGCTTGGGAAAGGAACCTGTATAAAGGTGAAAGATTATGGTATGATATCTTCAAGATATGTAAGGGAAAAACTTGTAGAACTTGCAGAAAAAAAGAAAATACCTTATCAGCTTGAAATACTTCTGATGGGAACAACAGATGCGGCTGTTATTCAGCTTACGAAAGAAGGTGTTCCAAGCGGTGTCCTTTCCGTCCCAACAAGATATATTCATTCACCATCCGAACTTGCAGATTATAGTGATGTTCAGGCGACCATTGATTTAGTTGTAGCATTTTCTCAGGAGAAACTTGATTGAAGAAACTTATAGTAAACATAATCCCTGAGAATGGGAAAGTTATAAATATATCTTTATCGTATAGGTTGCTTAAATTGCTCGGTATACTTTTAGGTGTTATAATTTTAGGAATAGCTTATCTTATAGCTATTTATGGAAGGGTTTATATTATGGCTTTAAGGGCAAATATACTTGAGAATGAAAATAAGAAATTGAAGGCAGAGGTTGAAAAGGTTGAAGAGATAAAGAAAAGATTAAACAACATAGACAGGATTTATAAAAAACTTTACTATGCACTTGAAATAGAGAAATTGCCACAATTCAATCCGAATAAAGAAACCGCTAATAAAGATACTTTGAGGAAAGAACAGAAAGAGAATGATGAAGATATGAATAGATATATTCCTGACATATATCCTGTTACGGGCTGGATAAGCAGGAAATTCCAGGATAATCATTTAGGTATTGATATTTCAGCAAAAGAAGGAACACCAATCCTTTCGCCAATTGATGGTGTTGTTAAAGAATCCAAATTCGATTCTTATTTTGGGAATATGTTAAAAATAAGTAATGATTTTGGTTTTGAAGTTGTTTTATGCCATAATAAGGAAAACCTTGTGAAGGTTGGAGATACAATAAAAAAAGGAAATATTGTTGCATATGTTGGAAACACAGGTAAGAGTTCATCTGCTCATCTCCATTTTGAAATAATATTCCAAGGAAAAAATGTTGACCCGTTAAATTATTTACCAAAAGGAGGAGAATAATGAAAGAAGGTTTGATGAGTCTAATAACAGAAGGTTCAAAGATTGAAGGTAAGATAAGTTTTAATGGTTCTGTGAGGATTGATGGATTTGTAGATGGTGAGATATATGTCACTGAAAAAGTTATTATAGGAAACAATGGGCATATTAAAGGTAAAGTGAAATGTCATTCTTTCTCATCATCTGGAAAATGTGAAGGAACATTTGAAGTATCTGAGCTTGCTGAACTACTGAAAGGGACAATACTTGAAGGTGAATTATCCTGCAAAAAGCTGATAGTTGAAGAAGGAGTGATACTTGATGGTAATGTATCAATGAAAGAGAAAAAATTCAAAGAGAAAAAGGAAGGATAATTTTGGAAAGGTCTTATGGAAGAACTAAAGACCAGTTAAGACCTGTAAAGATACATCTTAATTTCCTGAACAGGGTTCCTGGTTCTGTGTTAATAGAACAGGGTGATACAAAAGTTTTGATAACTTCAACTCTGGAAGATAATGTTGCGCCATTCTTAAAAGGGACTAATACAGGCTGGATAACAGCTGAATATTCAATGCTACCAAGAAGTTCAGATGTGAGGATACAGAGGGAAAGAAAACAGGTTTCAGGTAGAACATATGAGATACAGAGGCTTATAGGAAGGTCTTTAAGACAGGCATTTGATTTGAAAAAAATAGGTGAAAGAACAATCTATGTTGATTGTGATGTCCTGCAGGCAGACGGTGGAACAAGGACTGCTTCAATAACAGGTGCATTTGTGAGTGTTTATTATATTATGAGAATGATGTATACAAGGGATATAATAAATGAATTCCCTTTGTTAAATTTTGTTGCAGCAGTAAGTGTTGGGAAGGTTGATAATGAATATATATTAGACCTTGATTACAATGAGGATTCAAATGCTCAGGTAGATATGAATCTTGTTATGACAGATGATGAAAAATTCATCGAGATACAGGGAACAGCTGAAAAGGAAGTTTTCAGTAAAGATGAATTTGATATAATGCTTGAGCTTGGTAAGAAAGGAATAAAAGAACTCATAAATATTCAGAAAGAAGTCCTTTCAATAACTCTTTCAATGTGATCTGGAAGAGAATAGTCTCAGGTAATAATACAAGGATTGATACATACCTTGCAAAGAATGGTTTAAGGGTTTCAAGGTCAAGGATAAAAAAATTGATAGAGAACGGGAATGTTATTGTTAATGGAAGACCTGTAAAACCAAGTTATATCGTAAAAGATAATGACGAGATTGTGGTTGATTATGAACCATTTGAGCCTGCAAAGGCATTTCCTGAAGATATACCGATAGATATTATCTATGAAGATGAGGATATCCTTATTGTTGATAAAGATAAAAATATGGTTGTCCATCCTGCGAAAGGACATTTAACAGGAACACTGGTGAATGCTGTCCTTTATCATTCAAAGAATCTTTCGGAAGGAACATCAAATGAAAGACCGGGTGTAATCCACAGACTTGATAAAGATACAACAGGTCTTATAATATTTGCAAAAAATAATTACGCACACAACATACTTTCGGAACAGCTTGCAAAGAGGGAACTTGAGAGGAGATACCTTGCTGTGGTATGGGGTAAATTTCCGATGGATGAAGGAGAGATAGATGCACCAATAGGAAGACATCAGATATTCAAGGAAAAGATGGCAGTTACGCCTTTTGGTTCAAAAGATGCAGTTACAAAATTCAGGGTGATATATCGGGGAAAATATGCAAGTATTCTTCTTTTGGGATTGAAGACTGGAAGAACACATCAGATAAGGGTTCATCTATCGCATCTTGGATTCCCTGTTATAGGAGACCCTGAATATGGTGGAAGGAATAAGAATATATTACAAAAGATTGGTTTGCAATATAGAGAAGATTTTGAAAAGATACTATCAATGATAGATAGACAGGCATTGCATGCAATAATGTTAAGATTCATTCATCCAAGGACAAAGAAGGAAGTGAGATTCTTCTCTATGTTAAAAAAAGATATGAAGAGTGTAATAAACCATATTATTGAAGATAAGAATAAAAATTCGTAATGTAAATTTAAATATTAATTGACATTTATCTTTTAATCTATATATATGTAATTATGAAATTGATAATAGTTGAGTCTCCAACAAAGTCCAAGACTATAGAGAATTACTTAAAAGGATTTGTTGTTAAGGCTTCAATGGGACATATAAAAGACCTTCCAAAATCAAAACTCGGGATAGATATAAATAATGGATTTAAGCCACATTATATAATATTGATGAATAAAAGGAAGATAGTTAAAGAGATAAAAGAATTATCTGCAAAGGCGAAAGAGATTTATATTGCAACAGACCCTGATAGAGAAGGTGAGGCAATAGCGTATCATTTAAAAGAAGAGATAAATAAAGATGTAAAAAGGGTTTTATTCTATGAGATGACAAAGGATGGAATAAGAGAAGGAATGTCTAATCCACTTGATATAGATATAAAAAAAGTTGAATCACAGAAAACAAGAAGGGTTTTAGATAGACTTGTTGGTTATCTTGTAAGTCCTATTTTATGGAAGGCAATAAAAAGGGGACTTTCAGCAGGAAGGGTCCAGAGTGCAGTTCTAAGGATTCTTTGCGAAAGGGAAGATGAAATAGAAAAATTTATACCTGAAAAGTATTATGTAATCACAGGAGTTTTTGAAAAAGGTAAAGACAGATTTAAAGGAAAACTTATTGAAATAGATGGAAAAAAAGCAGAGATAAAAAACAAGGAATATGCGGAAGATATCTTAAATCAAATAAAGAAAGAAGATTATTCTATTTTATCAGTTTTAAAAAAGATAAAAAAACAGGAGACACTTCCTCCACTTATAACGAGTTCACTCGAAAGGGAAGCCGCAACAAGATTCAAATTTTCTACAAAGAAGACAATGTTAATTGCACAACAACTTTATGAAGGTATAGATTTAAAAGAAGGAAGGGTTGGTCTTATAACATATATGAGGACGGATTCAGTAAGACTTTCAGATAAGGCAATAAAGGAGATAAGAGAAACAATAAGGAATAATTTCGGTGTTGATTATCTTCCTGAAAAACCAAATGTATTCAAAGAGAAAAAGACCACACAGGGTGCACATGAGGCAATAAGACCTACTTTTATACAATATACACCTGATTCAATAAAAAATTATCTTACAAAAGACCAGTTCAATATTTATAAGCTGATATGGGAAAGGGCAGTAGCTTCACAGATGAAACCAGCAGAATGGGAGAATACAAGTGTGAAGATTAAAGGTGGAAAATTTCTTTTTGAGGCTTCTTCAAGAAGACTTATATTTGATGGTTTCTTGAAGGTTCTTGGGATTCCTAAAGAAGAAGAACAATTACCTGAATTATTTGCAAATGATAAGGTGAAACTTATAGAAGCAAATTATGAAGAGAAGGAGACACAACCACCACCGAGATATACAGAAGGAACTATAGTAAAAAAAATGGAAGATGTTGGTATAGGAAGACCAAGCACATATGCACCAACAGTATCACTTTTAATAGAAAGAGGATATGTGAAAAGTGTTAAGGGGGTTTTATATGTTCAGGAACTCGGGAAGATAGTAAATTCAATATTGATAAAACATTTTAAGGATTTATTTGATGTGAAGTTTACGAGTATAATGGAAGAAGAACTTGATGAGATAGAAGAAGGGAATAAAGAGAGTCTGAATGTTATAAAAGAATTCTATGAACCATTTGAAAAAAAATTAAAAGAAGTTAATTCTATGATGATAGAAATTAAAAAAGATTATGAACAGGAAACAGATATTAAATGTGAATTATGTGGAAGACCAATGGTTGTTAAATGGGGTAGATATGGAAAATTTCTTGCATGTTCAGGTTGGCCTGAATGTAAAAATACCAAACCAATAAACAATAATGAAAAGAAAGGAGAAGTAGTTAAAGACAGGAAATGCCCAAAATGCGGGTCTGAACTTTATATTAAAAACGGTAAATTTGGCCGGTTCATAGCATGTTCAAGATATCCTGAATGTGATTTTACCGAAAGTTTATTTATAGATACGAAATGCCCAAAATGTAATTCCGATATTGTTGAGAGAAAAAGTAAAAAAGGTAAAATCTATTATGTTTGTTCTAATAAGGAATGTAAAGAGATATTCTGGAGCAAACCTTTGAATATTGAATGTCCTGTTTGTGGCTCAAAATATGTTCTGTTAAAAAAATCAAAATCCGGTGAGAAATACTGCCCAGTTTGTGAAAAATATATTGATAAAGAGATTAAAAAATAGTATTTGCATAATATGTCAGGAATGAAAATTTATTTATCATCTTGCATTTAATTTTTTCAATTTCTGATAGAAAACCATTATTGTCATTCTTTAATTTTATGGTGAAAAGATTATCAATAAGATAAACACTCCATCTACCTATATTGAAGTCACCTTCCTTGAATCTTAATGGTGTTGAGACAAATGCATTTGAATAACCGGTTTCTTTTGCTGTTTCAATAACATATTCATTATATTTACCAAAAGGGTATGATAGATATTTTACCTCTTCACCTGTTAAATCTTCAATAATTTTTTTAGAATAATCAAGTTCATATCTTAAATCTTTTTTATCAAGAGCAGTCAAAAGATAATGATTATGTGTGTGAGAACCGAAAATAACGCCTAAGCTATTTAGGTATTTTATCTCTTTAATACTTAAATGTTCGCCTCTATTTATCCATATATCCCAGTTGCTTTTCTCACCTAAAAATCCTGTTACAACGAAAACTATTGGTCTGAATTTAAATTCTTTAATCAGTTCAGGCAGATAGTAATAAAGATTTCTGAATCCATCATCAAATGTTATCACAACACCTTTATCTTTCTTGAAATAATGTTCAAAATCTATTATCTCGATAGAATATTTCTTAAAAAAAGATAAGTGTTTTTTAAATATCTCAGGTGGTATTGTGGAAAAAAAAGGTGAGAAACTTCTATCAATATCGTGGTAGTTCAGGATTGATTTCATAGTAAAAATTGATTATTTCTCTTGCTATGTTTTTCCAGTCATATTTTTTTGCTTTCATCAAACCGTTCCTTATAAGAGATTTTTGTAATTCTTTATTAGTTAAAACTTCTTTTAATTTATCTTTAAGTGCTACTGCATCTTTTCCGGGAAATAATATTCCATCTATTCCATCTTCTATCACGCATTTATATCCAGGTATATCAGATGCAATCACGGGTGTTCCTGAGGCCATTGCTTCAAGAAGAACGATTCCGAAACTTTCATTTCCAATCGCAGGTGATACAAATACATTTGCAGAACTGTAAATTTCAGGTAGTCTATCGGGTTTTACAAATCCTAAAAAAACTATATTATCTTTTATTTCTTCTGGTATTTCAATCTTATAATCTGCATATCTTTCACCTGCAATTAAAAGTTTAATATCTTTTATATCTTTCCTTAAAAGTCTTATTGCTTCTAATAAATATTCCAAACCCTTTCTTTTCTCAATCCTTCCAACAAAAAGTATTGTATTCTCCTTTTTGTTTTTCATAGGATAAAACCTGTTTGTATCTATTCCGTTTGGTATTATCTTGTAATCACCAGGGAAATATCTTGCGAAACTTTCCATTGCAGTTTGAGAAACTGCAATCCTGCCATCTATCCTGTTGAATAGAAACTTAAAAGGTCTATTAAAAATCCTATAAGGAAGGCATTTTTCAAATGTTGCGTGAAATGTGAGAAAATTTGTCTTTTCAGAAAAGCATAATGCAAGAATTGGCAATGCTGGTGAAAGGCCTCCGTGAGAATGAATAACGTCAAAATCCTTCATAATTTTTTTTATTTTTAATAGATCTAATCCAATTGTTACCCTTCCTACAGATTTATTGTATTTAACCCTTTTACCAACGCCAATCCTTATAACCCTTTCTTCATCAGGTCTAAAATTTCCTTCCATTTTTCCAGTTAATATTCTTACATAATGCCCCATATTTTCAAATTCATTTGCAAGATGGTATATGTGTTCAGAAACACCTCCAAGATGTGGATAGTATAAATCAGAAACAAACAGTATTTTCATTATTCCCTCCATATGTCTTCAAAAACAAACCAGTTATCAGGATATCTTCTAACTGCATCTTCGATGCAATCCTTAATTTTTACAAAGATCTCGTCAATCTTCATATTCTCAGTTTGAATAACAGGGTATGTTAAAATTCTGAAAGCATTTTTTTCAATAACAATAAAACCAATCAGTATTTTGGATTTTAATCTGTATGAAATTATTGCAGGGCCAGCTGGTAGACTTATTTTCCCACCAAGGAAATTTACAATTCTTCCAGTCTTGGATATATCCCTGTCTGAGATAAGACCTATTAGATATCCTTTTTTAAAATAATTAAATATTCTTTCTGTTATATCCTTTTCTTCAAGCCTTAATATCCTTGCTCCAAACATCTCTCTATATCTTAAATAAAATCTAAAAAATTTTTCACCAGGACCTTTTGACTCAGCAACAGATATTATTTTATATCCCAATGCAGCAAGCAGAGGTCCTGCAAGCTCCCAGGCACCAAGATGTGCACCAACAAGTATTGCACCTCTGTTCTTTTCAATCTCTTTAAGGTGTTTTTCTTTAATGTTATCAGGGAAAATTTTTATAAATTCATTTTTTTTCATATTTGGTAATTTAAGGATAGTAAGATAGATCTGGATAAAATTTATAAATGTTCTTTTAACCATTTCTTCATCTGTAAGATTATTCACCATCATTATATTTTTCCTTACAATCTCTTTTCTTCTTGTTATCTTATACCATAAAAAACCAACAATACTTGAAATTTTAGGAATTGATTCGTAAGGAATAAATGTTAAAACCATTGTTGTTATTAACATCATGAAAGGCATAAACATTTTACTTCAGATATACAATCTTTTTTAAGACTTTTTCTTTGTTTGAACTTAGATTAATAAAGTATATACCTGTTTTTAAATCTTCAATTTTATTATTTGTGTATAGACCTTTGATGAGAAATTTATTCTCAAATAAAGTTTTTATATTCTTTCCATTCACATCAAAAATGGTTAAATCATAGTATCCACTTTCAGGTATAAAATAAATAAAAGAAAAATCTTTTCTAAAAGGATTTCTTATAATAAGACTAACCTTTGTAGTATCTTCAATAACACCTGTTATTGGTGAAAGAAGGACTTCTATATATGTAGTGGTATCAAATGAAACAGGTATACCTGAGATAGTCTTTGTATTGTAATTTTCTTTTGTAAATGTTATTGTATAATTACCATTAAGAAGTGGCCTTGTAAAATCACCATTCAGACCTGTTTTAAATACTTTGTTTACCCCATCTATCTGGTATTCTGCCTGGATAGGAATACCTGTGATACTATCTTTTACTATACCAGATAAACCTTTACCTGCCTGTTCTATAATCCACAACATTGAATTTCTATTGCATTCCCATATCACTGGAAGTTTTGAGGCATTGGGCCATTTATTACTATTTAACTCAACCGTTAAATCTATACAGCCTGTCCAGTGATAGGACCAATCCTGTAATGAACCGTCCACTTCATACCATAAGTATCCGCGAACAGTTCCACTATCAGCAATATAAGATGGCGAAGGTGAGAGAAAAATAGTATCATTCCTTATAGCATAACCTATTGCTATCTTTCTTATGAGTTGATAAAAAGGTGGGTATTCAGATGTATAATCCCAATCGTAGTTAACTATCTTTGCACCGCCATGATAAGTTACAGATAAGACAAAATTCATTGTATCAGACCAGTCTATCATTGATTGAGTCTCAATATAATTTGTGTAAGTTCCATCATCACCTATTGAACCATCAGGATCTGGGAAATTTCTGTTTGGGTCAATCCAGTTCGCATAATACCTACTTGAATTCTCTCTTCCGTCAACATTGAACATGGGTATAAGATAGATTTCCCTGTTATTCACTAAATTTGTAATATATGGTTCATTGTTATATCCTCTTGTTAGAGTATCTGCCAAGTATAATGTTAATTCACATCCAATTGGTTCATCACCATGAATAATCCCAATGAATCTAACCCTTGGTTCATTTTCAATCAGATTCACATTATCAGATATCTTCAAAGCATATATTGTTCTTCCTTGCTGTGTATAACCAACGATTATTTTCTTTGCGAGTTCAGGATATTCATTAACAATAGAATCAATCTTTGCGACCATCTGTTCGTAATTATGATAGCCTGTAAAATCATAATCTTTTTTCTCTTCTATCTCTTCAACAATGAATCCTTTATCTTTTAATTTTTTTATCATACTATCATCTATATGTGTTTCTATAAAATTATCAGTAAGATGTTCAATTGAAACACCAAGATTGTGTATTTTATATACATCATTATGTTCGTTTATAAATATTCTTACATTTTTCTTATCGTTTAACCCTAAAAATAAAAGAATTATATAAAACATAAAAACCTCCGTTTTTTAAAATTTAACATACTATAAGGAGATGTCAAGAATAAAAAAGGGGGCTTAAAGCCCCCTTTTTTAAAGAATAAAATGTTCGATTTAATTAGAAAATAACTACCTTCTTTGTGAAGTTCTTTCCACCAAGTCTTACCTTCACAAAATATACACCTGAATGGTTCATCTTGAAGTTCTCATCCCATCTTCCAGCTGGCTTTATCATACTCCTCTCTTCTATAACCCTTCCTGTTATATCCATCACCTTTATCTCAACATCTGAATTCACAGGAAGTGAGAGTGAAATATTCATATCCTTACCCTGTAAAGTCTGAACATCAACACCAAACACCTTTGGAATCTCTGTTATACCAACATTGTAGTCATAATAACCTATCCTTATATCATCTATATACCATCCAGGCCCTACAACAGAACCATCTGAACCAAAATGGAACCTCAGATATACATTCTGTCCCGCATAACTCGTAAGATTAAACTTCACATTGTGCCAGTATGTCCTTGAAGACCTGTTACTGAATACCCATTCATTCGGAACACCTGCATTTGTATTTGCAGCAATAGTATCATACTTCTCAGGTGAAGATGGATATATTATGTTGTATGTTGAACCATTCGTTGATACCTTTACATTACCACCATCATACCTAAATTCTGTATTTAACCACTGCCAGTAATCCATCGCCGGCTTCGAACCTGATGGGAGTGATATAACAGGTAATGTTAACCTTGAATTCGTTGAATTAGGATAATCTCCTGTAAGATTCGTAGCCCAGCAGTTCACACCTGAATGTGCATCTGAACAACCTGTATATGTCCCTGAATACTGCGGGTCTCCCCACTGCCAGCAACCATCTCCTGTAAGCCCACCATTATTCGCCTCAAAATCACTCTCCCATAAAACAACAAATGGATATAGATTAACATTAACCTCCACAGAACCACCTGATGGAACTACTACACCTGTTACTGTAGTATCTGAATAATTTTCACGATAGAAGTATAAACTGTATGTCCCTGAATATACAGGTATTGAGTAATTACCTGATGCATCTGTTGTATCATATGCTATATACTTACCTGAACTTGTTGCACGAACTATCGCACCACCATCATTAGGTGTCCCGTTTGATTCAACATGACCATATATAAGACCATCAGCTCCTGTCTCCTGTGCCAAAAGCCAGTGAACAGCATTCTCTATCAACTTAGGTCCTATATTTATCGTATCTGTCGCTGATAGATTGAAATTAAACACAACTACCTTACCAGCCTCAGGTGGTGGTGTATCATCATATCCAAGGATTCCTGCTGATGTAGGATAGTTCGTTGTCCCGTATATCAGTGTCGCATCTGCTCCAATATCTGTAGCATCATTATCTCCATACTCCCCATATGTTATCGGTAAACTTGCAGGTAATACATTCGGTATCGTCGCAACTGGATGTGTCGGATTCTGTAATGTCAATGCACCAACATTATCTCCACGCCATGTTGAACCAAAATGAAGTATATTCGTCCCGAAAGCTGTTCCTCTATATACATATCCTAATTCTCCACCTTCAAATATTAACTTACCACCTGCATTGTAATAATCTGTTATCTTCTGCTGTATACCTGATGTTGTTAATGGAGAGTGGTCATCACCTGAACAGAGAATAACAACATCATATACACCCCAGTCCTTTGTTAAAGAA
>CBFGJG010000023.1:0-30140 GCA_965649055.1 Caldifarciminota bacterium | reverse complement strand
TGAAAGAGCTTTATAATGCCAATGTTTCGGTGGATGAAATTGCATATTTTGTTAGAAAACTCGATTCACTAAAAACTTTATGGGAGGTTCAAAATGAACATTAAAGTAAAACTGAATAACAAAGACATAGATTTAAAAAAATCACAGGAAGGGAATTTAGAGATAATTAAAGTTCCTATCTCAATAACCGTTGAAGCATGTTCATTTCTACATATAGGGGCTGCTTCTTCACCATTAACTGAAAAGAAAGGAGCTGTTTTTAAAGTGGATAGAATCCCTGTGATACCTGCCACAAGTTTTAAAGGAGCGTTGAGAAATCAAATCGAATTGCTTTTAATAGAAAATCTCCAAGAGTTCAAGGAATTATTTAACCTTGAAAATGACGAATTGATAAAGCCTTGTATCCCGTCGCCCAGACCCACGAAAGGAGAAATAGAACTACTCAGAGAGAAATATAGAGGAAAAATGAATGGAAATAAATATACAGGGCATTGTGAAATTCAAGTTGATGAAAATAATGTAATAACAGGAGAGTTGGGCATTTGTCCAGTATGTTATTTTATGGGATGCACAGGTATAATGGGATTTCTAAGATTTAATAATTTTTGTCCATACGAGGGTGACTGGTTGATAGACCAGACAAATATTAGAATTGATAGAAAAACGCAAACCGCAGCCCAGAGAGCTAAAGTTGATGGTGAACAGGTAAAACCTGGAACAGTATTTAAAGGGATAATAGAAATAATTAGCAAAACACCAGTGGGATTTGAGTTTGGTAAGCCGAGAAAAATAGAAAATGAAATAATAGATAAATGGCTTAGTAATTGGGGAGAGACTAATCTTGAAAATAGAAAAAAGATATTGATTGAAAAAATTTTATTACCTGCGATTCAGAATATTAAACTTTTAGGTGGACAGAAAAGTAGAGGTTCTGGAAAAGTTAAAATTGAAATAGGGATAGAGGAGATATGATAACCCTTTATACTCCTGCAACTGGTTTTCCTGATTTAGAGATTAAGATTGCTTATGGACTGGCAAGGGTGGGGATTGAGGCTGGTATTGAATTTAAGCTTTTAGTCGACAAAGGTTTTTATAAAATTGAATTTGAAACAGATTCAGATGATAAATTAAAACAATCTTTTTTGAACATTCTTAGAAGACTTTTGTCATCTGATAGATTCTTTGATTTGGGAGTAAAAGCAAAAGATAAAGGTAAATACTCTGCAAATAATGAAATTATAGAAAATATAAATAAAAAGTGTGAATTTTTAAAGGTATTCAATTTCAGAGACTTTTCTAATCTGGATATCAAGAAAGATATATTTTGTGGCCATCCATATATTCCAAAATTCGGACGCAGCAGTGGTTTAATATTAATTTCTTCCTTTCATGCCGGAAAGCCTTATGAAAGAGACAAACGATTTTCAACTTTTAACCAATCTCTCTGTTCAATATGTGGCTACCTTGCTGTTTTGGGGCTACACTCATTTGCTTTTAATATTCAAATGGGAAGTAGGGAAAATAAAAAATATTGCCTTGTGCTTCCTATTCCGCAAGACAGGTTGATAACTGAACAGTTACTGTTGCTTTTATCTTTTCAGAAAACATTACATAACTTCTGGCTTTCAGATATTTTACCCTTGGAGACATTTGTAATTGGTTTACTTTCAAAAGTTCCATCTCTTTGTGATATCATAAAAGATTTACACCTTCTCTTTCATTTGTCTCTACTTTCGAAAAATAATAGAGGAGATACAGTTATTGAACAGACTGCGTTTGTTAATACTTTGAAATTTGCAAAATTTATCTCTGACAATCCATTTAATGCAGCATGCATTGAAAAATTGCTTGGTAATTCAAAGACTCAGCCAAAAATCTCATCCCTTCTTGAAATAACAAATATTCTTAAATCTCAGCAAAAATTTAATATTCTCAAATTTGCCCGTCTTTATGCTAAGGAGACATCAACAGACAATTTTTCAAATCTTTTATATCCGGAAACAACAAAATACCTTTTAAAGGAGGTTGCAATGATAAAACAGAATATTATTGAGAATCCTTCATTAAAAAGTCTTGCACGAACATTAAGATACTTTATTAGAGAAAAAAAATACAGTTATGCAGATAATATCAGAAACGCAAAAAAAGAGACAAAAGATTTTGAAGAAACTATTGTAAAGATGTTAAGAGAAGGAAGATTACGTCTTGAACAAAAAGAAATGATTCATCTTCCTTCAGATGAAGAAATAAAAAAAGTCTTCGAACTTGCTAATGAAGATTTTGAATCTACGAAATTAGCCCTTGTAATGCTTGCCTTTACTTTCCCTTCAGAAAATGACGAAATAGCCGAGAAAAAAGAAAATGAACAAAATAAATAACAAAATAACGAAAAAATTAAAAGAGCATACAATTAAAATAAAAAAGAGATTTAAAGTTAAAGAAATTTTTGATGCCCAAATAAAAGTGAAGACAAAAAGAAGCGATATAGATATACTTTTCCACGAATACCTTGATAAAGATTATAAACTTTTTTGGAATATTGTAAAAAATAAAATCCCATTACTCCATAAAAAGATCAAAAATTATGTTAAAGGAATTAAAGAAAAAAGAAATTTAACAGGAGGTTTAAAATGCTCAAGTTTGTAACATTTGCAGTAAAGGTTCAATTAAATGTCCATGACCTAAACAACGAAACAGTTGCAGGTAATGTAACAGACATAAGGATAATGGAATTTCTTGATGAAAATGGAAATAAAATCGAAGCTCCGGCAGTATCAGGCAGAATGCTCAAACACTGGCATTATGAGGGCATGAAACATTTGATTGTAAATGGCCCATATTCTAATGTTGGTCTATGTGATGGATGTAAGGCAGGGGAACCTATAAAACCAGGAAAAATAAGTAATGGTAGTTTAGCTCAGATCTCAAAATTAGAGAATGATGCTATTAAAGACTGTGCATCTTGCGATATTCATGGTTATTTAATAGCAAAAGAAGCAGAAAGTAAAGAAGAAAGAGGAATTTCTTCCAGAAGAATTTCAAGGGCTATGTTCTCATGGTTAATGCCAGTTTTAGGTAAAGAGACTGTGTCTAAACAGGTTATTCATAACAGGGTTTCGTCAGATCCTACAGTTATGATGCCATTTAACAAATCTTATGCTTCGGGTTTTTACGCCTTTGTTTCAGCTTTAGATGTTGATAGAATTGGACTTGTAGAGTCAAATTTTGGTTCAGGAGAGATGTATGCAGTTGATGATAATAATGGTCGAAAGGACAGAATAAAGGTAGCTATTGATGCCTATCGTTATTTAATTTCTGGACAAATTGGTGCGTCGCTATCCCACGCTATTCCACACATTAACCCAGTGGAAATCCTTATTGCTTATTCTGAATCAGGGCCGCTACCTTTTCCGGTTTCTCCTATATATTCAGATTACATCAACAAGACAATAGGACTTATGCCAGAAAATATAACACTTCTTTATTGGGGAGATAAAGAACCTGCTGGAGTAAGGAAGATGGAAACTATTGCTCAGATATTTGCAGAATTACTAAACAAGATAGGTTAATCCAATGAATGCAATAGTGTTTGATATAAGGGTTAATTCTCTTTACTCTATCAGAATACCATATACTTGGCAATCTGCTCTGACGTTCCCTATAATGCCTTCATCTGCTATTATAGGAATGCTTGCAAATGCTTTACAACGATATAAAAACGATAAACATCCCATAGAATATCTTAAATTGATTGAGAAGAACATTATATGGACAGGTTCAAGGCTTTTATCGCCCTGCATTATAAAAAGTTATATTACTTCTGTAGTTGTCAAATGGGAAGATATATTCCCTTGGAAATTTACTAATGCACTTGGAAGACAATTTGCATATACAAAAAATTTGCAAATCTGTGCAATCTTTAAAGATAGTAATCTCATTGGCGATATTACTGTTGCGGTAAAAACTACCCCTATAACCTGCGGTGATAGCGAATCACCTATATCTGTTATTGATAAAATATTGATAAAAAATGTTACAGAAGATACTTCGATAAAAAATATAAAAACTGAATATCCAATCCCTTTTACCGATAAAACTCGAGTAATAGCTGGGAACGGAAAGATATATATGATGCACGAAAGATGTGAGAGAAAAAATGGAAAACTCCCATTGAAAACATACCTTGTTCCAATTAAAGAAGAAAATGGTATTATTTACCCTTCATTCATAGAATTAGAAATAACAAGCGAAAGTTTATTCAAGATAAATGATATAGGATACGTTATTAAATGATTATTCTCTACCGGAAGATTTTGAATTTGGTTTTCAAAAATCGGGTAAAAATTGAAAAAGAATGTTGATTAATAAAATTAAAAAACATATAAGTATTTTTTCCTTTTCGGATAAGAAAATATATAACAGAAATTCCTATCATGCAATTTATTAAATTTGGAATTGAGAGATTAAAATTATGGAAAGAATTACAGGTACTTTAATCTGGTATTATTATATCTGCAAAAGAGAAGTATGGCTTATGGCACATGAGTTAAACCCTCAACAGGAAAATCCTTTGATTGAATTGGGAAGGCTTATACACGAAGATTCTTATGAAAGAGAAAAAAAAGGATTTGAGACAACAGGAATGAAGATAGATATTGTAAAATTTGAAGGTAAAGAAATAATAATTGGAGAGGTGAAAAAAACATCAAGATTTCTCAAATCAGCAACGATGCAACTTTTATACTATTTGTTCAGACTTAAAGAAAACGGAATAATCTCAACAGGTGAACTTTTAATACCAAAGGAAAAAAAGAGAATAAAAATAGAACTGAGTCTTGAGAAAGAAATAGAATTAAAAAATACATTTGAGAAAATAAATGAAATTATAAGATTAGATAGACCACCAGAACCTAAAAGGATTAATTTCTGTAAGAATTGTGCTTATTATGAATTTTGCTGGATATAAATTTATCCTTATAAAAAGGAAAAAATGATATCTAAGGAAAAAATAAAAGAGATAATAATTTCTAATAAAGATTTTATTCTTAACAAAATTAAATTTTTAGTAAAAAGAGATAATATTATTTTCCCATCATCTAACAAGGTCGTTATATTTTACGGTGCGAGGAGGAGTGGTAAAACATTTATATTGTATCATTTATTTAAAACATATAAAAATGAGGCTTTATATATTGATTTTGAAGATGATAGACTTACAGAATTCACTGTTGCAGATTTCGATAAATTAGAAGAAGCTTTTTTGGAACTCAATCCACATCTCATAAATAAAGAGAAGTTTTTTTTATTTGATGAATTGCAAAATATTGTGGGTTGGGAAAAATATTGTAGAAGAGCAGTAGAAAAAAGAGGGATAAAAATTTTTGTAACAGGTTCTTCTTTTAAAATTATGCCATTTGAGATGCATACTTCACTTAGAGGAAGGGCTTGGAGTATTGAAGTTACACCTTTTTTATTTACTGAATTTTTAAAATTAAATAATATTAATATTGATGACAATATAATTTATAATGAAAAAAAGATAATTGTAAAAAACTATTTTGATCAATATATAAAGTTCGGAGGTTATCCGGAAGTATTATTATCAAAAAGTGAATTTGAGAAAATAAAAATAATAAAAGAATATCTTAGCTCAATATTTTTTAAAGATTTGGTAGAAAAATACAAAATTACAAATATTTCATTACTTCAAGCCTTAATGAATAAAATATTAACTTCTTTCTCTCAAAAATTTTCATTAAGTGCTTTTTATAAACAATTTAAAGAAAAAATACCTTTTTCAAAAGATAGCCTGTTTAAATATTATGAATATTTTAAACAAAGTATGATTATTTCTGAGACAAAGAAATATTCAAAATCGTCTTATCAAAAGATTAGGAATCCTTCAAAGATATATCTTATTGATGTGGGAATTGCTAAACTTGTTACAGCAGAAGAATATGGAAGAATATTAGAAAATATAGTTTACAATGAAATAAAAAAGAAAAACGAAAATATCTTTTATTTTGAAAACATAAATGAATGTGATTTCGTTATAGAAAATGATAAAATGGTATCAGTTTATCAGGTTTGTTATGATATTAATAAAAATAACAGAGAAAGAGAATTTAATGCGTTAATAGAGTGTTGTAAAAAATTGAATTTAGAAAAAGGGACAATACTTACCTATGATATGGAAGAAGATTTTAAAATTGATGGAATAGAGGTTAATATAATTCCTGTATGGAAATGGATTTTGAAAAATCATATGGAAAATAGATGAAAAAAAGTATATATATCTTTTCAGATGGTGAAATTCATAGAAAACAGAACACAATATTTTTTGAAAGTGAACAGGGAAGAAAATATATACCAGTTGAGAATACTGGTGAAATATATATATTTGGAGAAGTAACAGTAAACAAGAAATTGCTTGAATTTTTAAGTCAATCAGAGATTATTCTTCATTTTTTTAATCATTATGGATATTATATTGGAACATATTATCCAAGAGAGCATTATAATTCTGGGTATATGATATTAAAACAGGCAGAGCATTATCTTTCAGAAGAAAAGAGATTTAATCTTGCAAAAAGAATTGTTAAAGGCGCAATAGAAAATATAAAGAAAGTTTTAATCTATTATAATAACAGAGGAGTTGAAATAAATGAAACTATAGCACATATTAAAGAACTGGAATTGAAATTGGATGAACAGGATAGTGTTGAAAAACTTATGGCAATTGAAGGGAACATACGGGAGCAATATTATAAATCATTTGATAAGATTTTTGGAGACCCTGAATTTGAATTTGGTGAGAGGACGAAACGACCACCAGAGAACAGGGTTAATGCTTTAATAAGTTTTGGGAATAGCCTTTTGTATGTAATCTGTTTGAGTGAAATTTATAAGACACATCTTGACCCGAGAATTGGATATTTGCATACTACAAATTTTAGGAGATTCTCATTAAATCTTGACATTGCAGAAATTTTTAAGCCAATAATAGTTGATAGAATAATATTCACTCTTGTTAATAAGGATATGATAAAACCAAAAGATTTTGTTGAAAGAATGCAAGGTATATTTCTTGAAGACTCAGGAAAAAAGACATTTATTGAAGAGATGGATAAAAGGATGCAAACAACAATAAAGCACCCGTCGCTAAATAGAAATGTATCTTATCGTTCTTTAATTCATCTTGAGGCATTAAAGCTTGAGAAGCATTTAATGGGAGAGAAAGAATATGAACCATTTATAGCGAGGTGGTAAGATGTTTTTAATAATGGTATATGATATAAAAGTAAAAAGGGTTGCAAAAGTTTTAAAGATTGCTCGTAAATATCTAACCTGGGTTCAGAATTCAGCACTTGAAGGTGAAATAACTGAGGCAAAATTTGAAAAATTGAAGATGGAACTAAGAAAGACAATAAATAAAGATGAAGATTCAATATTATTTTATATTTTTAGGTCAAAATTATATACAGCAAGGGAATCAATGGGAATTGAAAAGGGAAAGTTTGAAAATATCATTTGATTTTCGTCGATTATAGATAATGTAATAATATATAGGGTTAGACAACTCAAAAAAATTTTTTAAATATATTGACAATCAGTGAATTCTTTGTATATTTAAAATAAGGAAAGTAAAATTATGTTGTTCTTTGAAATTAAAAATCTTGAATTTGCAATAATAGAATGGATTTTTAGCCTACCTATAAGGGATTGAAACACAATGATTCCAGCAACTCTTTCCAAGATTCAGAAAATTTTTAGCCTACCTATAAGGGATTGAAACAATATTGTTATAAATCCAACAATACTAACAATACTAAATTTTTAGCCTACCTATAAGGGATTGTCCACCTACGCTGAAGCTTCGGTGGATTGATATTCAAATCCTCCGAAGCCTATGGCGTAGGAGGAGCCTACCTATAAGGGATTGAAACCAAGAACATCATAAACTTTTTTCCTATCACTTTCTATTTTTAGCCTACCTATAAGGGATTGTCCACCTACGCTGAAGCTTCGGTGGATTGATATTCAAATCCTCCGGAGCCTATGGCGTAGGAGGAAAACATTAAAAAATTGGAGAACTTTATGGAAAGAAAATATTATGTATATATCATTCAGAGTAAAAAAGATAAAAGTATTTATATAGGATTTACTACAAATTTAACTCGTAGAATCAAGGAACATAATAATAACTTTTCTGGTTATACAAAGTCTAAATCACCTTGGAGTTTAATCTGGTATTGTGTGTTTGCAGATGAATTATCAGCTAAATCATTTGAAAAATATTTAAAAAGTGGTTCAGGTAAAGCTTTTATACAAAAAAGAATTATCCTTTATAATCCTCCGGAGACTAAATATAAGGAATTGAAAAATTCAGATAAAGGATTTATATAAAAATTGAAAAGTAATTAATACAAAAATAAAAGGAGGTAATTTATAGCATTAAAATTCAAATGTAAAAAGTGTGGTGAGTTTATCATTACTAAATTTCAAAAAGTCGGTGATGTAGCGAAATGTAGAAATTGTGGAACTGAAAATGTTATTCCCGAAACTGCAATAATAACAAATAATGAGGAACCGATAAATATGTCTTCAGAAGATGAAACATTGAAAGAAGAAACAATTCAAACAGTTCCAAAGGGCGACAATCCATGGCGTGATTTTTTGTTATTCAGAAAAATGATAACCCCAGTAATTATTGAGATTTTTTTCTGGATTGGCTCAATAATAATTGTCATATTGGGTATCAGTTATATATATTTTAACTCAGAAAAATATTTTGGGTATTATGAAAGCATACAAGTATTAATAGGTTGGACTATTATACTTGTAGGTCCTATTCTCTGGCGTGTACTGTGCGAATTGATGATACTGTTTTTTAGAATATATGAAACTCTCAATGATATTAAAAATGGAATCTGGAAAAAGTAATTATGTATTAAAAACTTAAAAGAAGGGCTATTTAATTCTGTTATTCCGATAATTCGGAAATATAGCATCCAAAACATACTTTTTATATTGAAATGTAGGGGCATAAAAGTAATTAATTAATGTAAAAATTGTGTAGTAGTTTTATTTTTAATTATAATAAATGTTTTACTAAATAAATGATAAATCTTTTAATATTAAGTATAAAAACATTATCATAACATATGACTAAAATCTGACTAACTTTTATCTTGCTTTTTCAATCTTATCTATGTTTTTCAAAAATCCCAATTTTTCTTTGGAAGATAGTAACAACATAATGCAATAACCTTAAAATTGAATTTTCGCCATATTTTTTGTAAATTTTCTTACTTCTTTATATTCTTTGAATTTATAAGAGTTTTTTTTGACTTGTTTTTGGAATAATCTTTTTGAGATATCATAACATTTTCCAAAAAGAATTCCAAATTTATGTTGACAAAAATTCTTTTGAATTTAAAGTAAAAGAAATGGAGGTTATTATGATGGATTTTGTGAGAGAAGTTATTGATTTTGCAAAGATAAATAAAGTTAAATATGCTGATTGTAGGGTCGTGATGATTGAAGATGAGGTAATTTTTGTAAAAAACGGGAAAGTTGAACATATCGGTAAATATTTTGACCAGGGCTTTGGTGTAAGGGTTCTAATGAATGGAAGATGGGGTTTTTCCGCAAGTTCTAAATTTTCAAAATCTGAAATAAGAAAGGTTGTAAAAAATGCTATAAAACTTGCAAAATCAAGTTCAAAAATAAAAGGTGAAGAAATAATTTTGACCGAAGAAAAACCAGAGACAGGAACATACAGAACAGAATATAAAGAAGACCCTTTCAAAATATCACCTAAAGAAAAAATCTCTTATCTTATGAAATGCGATAAAGAAATATCCAGAGTAAAAGGTGTTTCAATCAGAATTTCGCATTTCCATGCAAAAAGGGAACATAAGTTTTTTGGTTCAACAGAAGGTTCTTTCCTTGAACAGGAAATCCTATTTACTGGTGGTGGTATCGAAGCAATGGCAATAGTTCCCGGTGATGTGCAGATAAGGTCTTATCCAAATTCTTGGGGAAATTACAATCAAGGTGGATGGGAATATTTTCTTTCCCTTGATATCTTAAATAATGCAAGAAAAACAGCTGAAGAAGCAGTTATGTTACTTTCAGCTGAAAAATGTCCAAGCGGATATTTTGATTTGATAATAGAACCTGACCAGCTCGCATTACAGATACATGAATCTGTTGGTCATCCACTCGAACTTGACAGGGTATTTGGCTCTGAAGAGAGTTATGCAGGAAAAAGCTTTGCAACAACAGAAAAACTTGATAAATTCAGGTATGGCTCAGAGATTGTTAATATAGTTGCAGATTCAACATATCCTAAAGGTTTAGGAACTTTTGGATGGGATGACGAGGGTGTTAAAGCACATAAAAGCTATCTGATAAAGAATGGCATTCTTGTTAATTATCTTTCATCAAGGGAAACTGCAATAAAAATAGGTAGAAAATCCACTGCTGCTATGCGTGCATCATCTTATAATAGAATTCCACTTGTAAGAATGGTTAACATCAATCTCGAACCAGGAAATTGGGATTATGATAAACTTATTGAGAGCACAGATAACGGTATACTCTTAAAAACAAATCGTTCCTGGAGTATTGATGATAAAAGAATAAATTTTGAATTCGGGACTCAAATAGGTTATCTGATTAAAAATGGAAAGATTGTAAAACCTTTAAAAAATTGCGTTTATTCAGGTATAACACCCGAATTCTGGAAGAGTTGTGATGCGATATGTAATGAAAAATATTACAAACTTATATGTCTTACAAATTGTGGTAAAGGAGAACCGGGACAATCTATGTATGTTGGACATGCAAGTTCACCCGCAAGATTTAGAAATGTAAAAGTAGGATTTTAGTGAAGAAATTTATTCTTATAATATTTTTTTTGCAAGGTTGTGCATATTATAATACTCTATATAATGCAAAAAAATATTACAATGAAGGAATTCAAAGAAAAAAAACAGGTTCTCCTTATTTAGACCTTTTCAAGAGAAGTGCTGAAAAATGTGAGAAAGTTTTAAATTGGTTCCCAAATTCTAAATGGGCAGATGATGCTCTATATCTTCTTGCTCTAAATTATTTTGAGATGGGTGAATATGCGAAAGCAAAGATTAAATTTACCGAATTTAAAAATAAATTTTCAAACTCACAATTTATTTCTTATGTATATCTCTATCTTGCGAAGATAAATATAATTGATAATGAGATTGAAGAAGCAGAAGGAAATCTTTTAATTGCTAAAAAATATAATATATGGGAAGTAAGTAAAGAAGCAACAAAAGAAGAATTAAAAATTTATCTAAAAAAAGGAGAAACTGCAAAAGTAATCGAATCCGGTGAATTTGCTCTTAAAAAATTCCCTGAAAAGAAACAGGAGATTCTAAAAATTATTTCTGATGCGTATCTTTCTATGAATGATACAACAAAAGCACTATTCTATTTAAAAGAAATGTTTAAGATTGAAGAGGCTGAATCTATTGGTCTAAAGATAGCAAAGTTATACATATCTCTTGATAGTCTCAGGAAGGCAATTGATATTACAAGAAATTACAATTCACCTGATGCAAAAATTGTTAAAGCAGAATGTTTTTATAAGTTGGGGTTTAATGACAGTGCAGTAATGGAGATAGAAAATATTTTCCAGACAAGAAGAGATAAGCTTGGATTATCCGCTGCTTTGTTACTTGATGAGATTTACGAATCAATTAATGATAGCTTGAAATCTTACGAAGTTCTGAAGAAGGCAACAACATTTAATGTTCCTGATTCATTGCTTTTTTTTGTAAAAAGGAAAGCAAATTATCTTTCCTTGTTATATGAGAAGAAAGATTCGCTCACTATAAATAATGATACTCTGATTTCAAGACTCTTTCTTCTTGCAGAAGGGTATTTTATTTATAAAAATGATTATATGAAGGCATATGATTTATATAAAAGAATATCCGAAGAGTATGATGATACATTTTTTGTTCCGAAATCAATGTATGCATTAGGAATAATTTATCTCGAAAAAATAAATGATACGGTATCTGCATTAAATACATTCACAAAAATTAAATCTAAATTTCCTGGAACCATATATTCAATTTCAGCGGAGGAAATAATTGGAAAGATTGAAAATAAAACTGATCAGAAATGATAAAATCGGAAATTTCCATTTGTTGAAATTTAAAGGTAAATTCAATAATAAACCACTTCCGGGGAATTTTTTTATGCTTTCAGATGAATCTGATAGATTTTTTCTTCCGAGACCTTATTCAGTATTTGATTTTTCTTGTGATGAAATCTGTTTTTTGATTAAAAATGTCGGAAGATTCAGTGAATTTCTCTCCAATTTGAAGATTAATTACGAAATTTTTATTACAGGTCCTTATGGAAACAGTGTAAAAAACAAAAAAAACGCAATCTTTATAGCTGGCGGTATTGGTTTTGCCCCGCTTTATTTTCATTCGAAGTTTACAGATGACTTTATATTCTTCTTGGGAGGTAAAACAAAAGAGGACATAATATGTTCAAAATTTGTAAATAAAGAAAAGATTTTTGTCTCTACTGAAGATGGAAGTTATGGATATAAAAGTAATGTGATTGATCTCTTCTTAGAAAAGATTAAGGAAATAAATATTGAAGGTAGAACTATTTATGCCTGTGGTCCTAAACAGATGCTTAAAAAACTTAAAGAATTAGAAGATAGTCTAAAAATACCAATATATTTTTATCTTGAGGAAAGAATGGGATGTGGATTTGGTGGTTGTAAAGGTTGTGCAGTTTTGACCAATTCAGGATATAAACTTGTTTGTAAGGATGGTCCTGTTTTTTTGAGTAAAGAGGTGAAAATTGAGTAAGATTGAAATAATTATAAGAAATATAAAATTTAAAAATCCATTTCTTCTTGCATCGGGTGTATGGGATATTGATTCAGGTCTAAAAACTTCTGATTATGCAGGTGTTATATTAAAAGGTGTTAATCTTGAAGGGAAATCAGGAAATCCACCACCAAGAATTTACGAGACATCCTGTGGTATGATAAATTCAATTGGATTACATAATAACGGAGTTGATGAAATTATTAGAAGAAAAGAGGATATAAAAAATTTGGGAACAAAAGTATTTGGAAATATCTTTGGTAAAGATGTTGAAGAGTTTGAGAAAGTAGTTGAAAAATTAGATTTTCTTGATGGCTATGAAATTAATGTTTCCTGTCCTAATTATGAAGGGACATATTTCGGAAGAAATCCAGATATAGTATATAAAATAACAAAAAACGTAAGGGAAAAAACAGATAAATTAATTTTTGTAAAAATAATTCCTGATACAGATTATTTTATTGATGTTTCAATTGCTGCTGAGGAAGCAGGTGCTGATGGTATAGTTTGTGCTAATACATATAGAGGACTTATTGTTGATATACATTCAAGAAAACCTGTTCTTGGTGGAATAACTGGAGGTGTATCAGGACCTGCTATAAAACCATTAACTATGTTTAGAGTGTGGAGCCTTTCCAAAAAGTTAAAAATACCAATAATAGCATCAGGTGGAATAACAAAATGGGAAGATGTGATTGAGTATGTATTGTGTGGAGCAAGTTTAGTTGAGATAGGCAGTGCAATATTTAAAAATCCTTTTTTGGTAAACGAGATGATTAAAAAAATAAATAACTTTCTTGATTTTTATAAAATTAATAGTATAATTGAACTAAAAGGGAAAATGGAGGTGCGTAATGGAAGTAAATGAAAGATTGATTGTAGCACTTGATGTGAGTGACTTTAAAACTGCGAAAGAAAAAGTTGAGATTCTGGGAGATATAATATCATTTTATAAGGTAGGTGTTCAATTATTTACATCTGTAGGACCTGATATTGTAAAATACCTAAAGGATAAAGATAAAAAGGTTTTTCTTGACCTTAAATTGCATGATATACCGAATGTAGTTTCAAAGACAGTTGGTGTTGCTGCAATGATGGGGGTCAATATGATTACTATTCATACACTTGGAGGTTTTGAAGTGATGGAAGCATCGCAGAAGATGAGTTGGGCTCCAAATGGCGAACAGGTTATACTTCTTGGAGTTACAATCTTAACAAGCCTTGACCAGGCATTTCTTAATGATTTTCTTGGTGTGAATAAATCAATAGATGAAGAGATAGTTCAGCTTGCTATGCTTGCAAAAAGTGCCGGAATATCCGGAGTTATTGCTTCTCCAATTGAAATTTCAAAGATAAAAAATGCATGTGGAAAAGATTTCCTTGTTGTAACCCCTGGAATTAGACCTAAAGATTTTGATACAATGGATCACGCAAGGACAGGCACACCTGAAGAGGCAATGAAGAATGGTGCTGATTATATCGTTGTTGGTAGACCAATTTTATCAGCGGAAGACCCTAAAGGTGCAGCAATAAAAATAATTGAGGAGATGGAAAATGGATTATCAAAGTATTCTTGAAAATGAAGGTGTAATCTTAAAAGGACATTTTCTCCTGACATCGGGTCTTCATTCAGACACATATTTTGAAAAATTCAGATTAATTGAAAAGCCTTATTTACTTTCTGATTTACTTAAGGATTTACTAAAAGGTTTAAATGATATTAAATGGGTTGTTGGGCCTGTTGTAGGTGGTGCAATAATAGCATTTGAATCTGCAAGGATACTTGGTTGTAAAGCAGCATTCTCAGAAAAATCAGAAAATGGTATGGTCTTAAAAAGAGGATTTGATATAAAAGATGAAGATAGGATAATTGTAGTTGATGATGTATTAACAACAGGGAAATCAGTTAAAGCAACAATTGATTCTCTGAAGGGCAAAAATATAATAGGTGTATATGTTCTCATTGACAGAAGCGAGGGTGAAACAGGTATACAATATCCTGTCAAATCAATTATTAAAATGCCCGTTCAAAATTTTAAACCAGAAAATTGTCCATTGTGTAAAAATAATATTCCGTTAGTAAGAAGGGGCGGAGAAAAAACAAAATAATTTTTTAAAGCCTTACAAATATCACTTTTTCCTTGTTTAATATTACTGCACCGGGTTTGCCCTTTACCTTTCTCAAATACCTTACTTCTGTATAGCTTACAGGAACAATAGAAGAATTCCTTGCTTTACTATTTTTCGCAGCAATTACTGCTGCTTCTTCTATATCCTTCTTTGAAGGTTTTATATTTTTATCCTTTAAAAAAAGAATTGTGTGTGCTCCCGGGGCTTCCCTGACATGAAAAAAATAATCAAACTTTCTTGCTTTCTTGAATGTCAATTCATCATTATTTTTTGCACTCTTACCGACAAGTATTAATAGACCTGATGATGTCTTAAATTCTTTGAATTTCTTTCTTTCTTCCTTTTCTTCTTTTTCAAAAGATATACCTTTATTTTTTAACTCTTCTATCTTCTTTTTTAATTCTTCTATCGTTTTTAATCTTTTTTCTTCCCTTGATTTACCCTTCCTGTATAACTTAAAGTATTCTTCAGCGTTTCTTTTAAGATTTTTACTTAAATCAATAGGTATATATATATCTTCACCTGTATATGTCTTTAATCTTAATGGATTCTCGGGTTTTACATTTAAATTCATCATAATTAATTCTCCCCATAATCTGTAATGCTCATATTCAACTGGACTTGAAAGTTCATCTATCGCTTTTTGTAAAGATTCTATCTTCTTATCTATAATAGATGCTGATTGTTTTTTAATCTTTTCTTTTTCCTTTAAAAAAAGTGATATTCCATCATTTACACTTGAAGCATTTTTAAAGCTGGGAATATAAAATGGGGATACTATATTTTCATTATAACAGGGGGAATAATTAAATTTAAGAAATTCTCTTATATCTTCATCATTTAGTTTTCTTAAATGGTTTATAAATGTCTTTGTAAGCCCTATTATGTTTCCACCTTTCTTTATTTCTTCAAATGCTAAATCTGATTCTAATGATATTCCTTCGGTTTTTTTTATTTCCAAGTTTTTCTTCAATGAAAAAATTATTTTCTCGTTTTCATATATTATAATATTGGAATGTCTTCCAAAAAATAATATTTTTAGAATTATTCCATTTATAATAATATCAAGAATTCTATCAAATCCTTCCTGTTTGAATTCAATTATTTTTTTCCCTTCTAAATAACTTGAAAAAAATCTCTCTTTTTCAATTTTTTCTTCAGCAAATCTAATATGTGAAAATTCACCTGTGTTTATAATTATTGTTCCTTTCTTTGTAGCTATATAAAAATCCTGCTTGTCTCTTGAAAAAGAAAGAATTTCTTCATTTAAAAATCTTGAAAGTTCCTTTATTTCATAACTTAACAAAATCCCTGTGAACATATCATCTCACCATTAATGTTGATAAAATACTTAATATATAAACAGCAAAAAGTGGAATTGCAACTATTAACATTGTAATAATATCATATGTCGGAGTAATAATTGCTGAAAAAATGAATACAAATATAACAATAAACCTCCAGTTTCTGAGCATCCAGATAGTATCAATTATTCCAAGTTTTTTTAAGATTACTGAAAGAACAGGAAATTGGAATGCTATCCCAAATCCCGCTGATATCCATATAAGAAAAGAAAAATAATTTGATACATTTATCATAGGTATCATATTTCCACTAATTTTAAGAAGCATTTTTACGATGAAAGGAATGAATATAAAAAAAGATACAAAGAGACTGGCATAAAAAAGAATAAATGTTGAGAAAATAAAAATGTTTGCAATTTTTTTTTCTTTCTCCGTTAATGCAGGTAATATAAAAAGATATATTTGATGAATAACAAAAGGAAGCGATAAGACAATTCCTATTGCAAAAGAAATTTTTAATCTTATGAAGATTGCCTCCTGTGGAGAAAAAAAATAAAGTTTTTTGACAGGTTCAGATATAAACTCAATAACCTTATTAGAAAAAGGGAATATTAATGAGGAGAAAAAAAGAATATATATAAATGAATAAATAATTCTTTTTCTTAGTTCTTCAAGATGTTCAAAAAAATCCATTTCTTTTTCTTTCATAATCATCATTATAAATATAAAAAAATTTTTTTCAATTATTTTGAAAATCTCACTTGACAAATGTTAACATTTTATTATATTATAAAAAACTTAAAAGGAGGTTTTTTGTATATGGCTCGTGGTAGTGTAAAATGGTTTAACGAGAAGAAAGGCTATGGCTTTATCGCCATGGAGGACGGCACCGATGTATTTGTACATTTTTCGGCAATTAAGAAGGACGGTTTTAAGACTTTGAAGGAAGGAGACAAGGTAGAGTTTGACATTGTGCAGGGTGAAAAGGGTTTAAAGGCTGAAAATGTAGTGAAAGCAAACTGAGGTTTATTAAATAGGTGCTCAAAAAAGGCTCCTTCGGGAGCCTTTTTTTTTGAAATATGTTATACAAAAAAACTAAAGATATTGAGGATAAAATAGATAAATTCCTTGATGTGATACAAAAGGCATCATTGGATTTCAAAAAGTCATGGAAGTGCTATCTTAATAAAAATCAAACTGAATGTGAATTTTATATAAAATCAATTGATTCAATTGAAGAAGAAGCAGACTCTTTAAGAAGGGATATAGAAAATAAAATCTATTCTGAAACTTTAATTCCGCATGGAAGAGGGGATGTTCTTGCAATACTTGAAAATTCAGATAATGTGCTGAATCTTCTTTCGAAATCAACTATAAATCTTTCAATTGAAAATCCAGTAATACCTGAAAAATACATTAATAAATTCATTGAACTTGTTAATGCTGTATCAGATTCAGTTGATTCTATGGTTATGGCAATACGTTCATATTTCAGGGATATTTCTTCAATTAGAGATTATATTAATAAAGTAAAGATTTTTGAAAAAGATTCTGATAGAATTGCTGAAGGAATTAAGAGGGCTGTATTCAAGGAAAAATACTCATTAGCAAATAAAATCCAGTTAAAATATTTTGTTGAAAAACTTGAACAGATTGCGGACCTTACAGAGGATGTTACTGATAGACTTACAATATATACCCTGAAGAGAGAAACATGGTAAAATGTCTTTATTCTTCATTTTAAGTGGTCTTTTTCTCGGTTGGTCACTTGGTGCAAATGATGCTGCAAATATATTCGGTACAGGTGTTAAAACAAGGATGTTTACATTCAAGAGAGCAGCAACACTTGCTTCAATTTTTGTAATCTTAGGTTCAGTTATTGGAGGTAGTGGAACTTCTTTTACCATTGTAAAACTTGGTTCAATAAATGCAATAGGTGGTGCATTCACAGTAGCTTTATGTGCTGCAATAATTGTGACTTTTATGACAAAGACAGGGCTTCCTGTTTCCACAACACAGGCAATAATAGGTGGTATAATAGGATGGAATTTATACACAGGTTCTTTTATAGATTCAAAGTCTTTAAGAAATATTATCCTGAGTTGGTTTTTTTCACCTTTATTAACAGGGGTGATTTCATTCCTTTTGTTCAAGTTATTAAGAAGGGTGCTAAAGAAAATAAAAATTCATCTTTTAACTATTGATAATATGTTAAGGGAAGGTTTGATACTAACCGCTATTCTTGGAGCTTATACCCTTGGTGCGAATAATATAGCAAATGTCGTTGGTATCTTTATACCAAATTTTCCTTTAGCAGATATTGTAGTTTTTAATATTATAAAGATAAAAAGTTATCAGATACTTCTTTTTTTGGGAGGAGTTTCTATTGCATTGGGAATAATAACATATTCAAAAAAGGTAATAAATACTATAGGTGGTGAAATATTCAAACTTTCACCTTTAAGTGCATTTGTTGTAGTGCTTTCAGAATCAATAGTTCTTTTTTTATTCAGTTCAAAAAATCTATCAAGACTACTTGGTATGCTTAACCTGCCGAAGATCCCGCTTGTTCCAGTATCCAGTTCTCATTGCGTTGTTGGAGGGGTTCTTGGTATAGGTTTTGCCAAAGGTATAAGGGGGATGAATTTTAAATCAGTTTATAAGATTATTGCAGGATGGATTTTCTCCCCGTTATTAACAATGATATTAACATTTTTCTTGTTATTTTTTGTTCAGAATGTTTTTAAGGTAGAGATTCAGAAAACCATAACTTATGTGATCAATGATGAATATATTAAAAAATTAAAAAATGAAAGAGTAGATGTTGAATCCATTAAAGATATTAAAAATAAATCATTTAATAAAGCATATGAACTTTATTTCGAATTGATAAAAATAGGTATTGAAAAAAGAAAGGCAAAGGATATTGTAGAAGGTGCAAAGGTGGAAAATATATTTATTGCTCCTGAAAAATTAGAAAAATATATACTAAACGAAAATTTGAGCCAGGAACAGATAAAATTTCTGTCAAGAATAAAAGGAAGGAACTTTACATACAGATGGGAAATTCTTGAAGTTCTGAATAATATATGGAAGAAAAAAGAAGATATATGGATTAACAGGGAATACAATGAGGGGATGGAAAAAAGGATAGAAGATTTTATAAATTATTTTAAAAATAATTCTTAAATTTCTTGACAATCTTTATATTGTTATTAATATAGAAAAAAAAGGAGTTAAGATGAAAGATATGATTGAAATAAGATGGCATGGAAGGGGAGGTCAAGGTGCTAAAACAATTGCTTTGCTTTTTGGCGAAGCAGCACTTGATACTGGAATGTATATCCAGGCTTTCCCTGAATATGGACCTGAAAGAACAGGTGCACCTGTTTCTGCTTATAATAGGTTAAGTCAAAGGCCTATACGGATTCATTCAGGTATAGAAAATCCGGATATCGTTGTTGTGCTTGACCCAACATTGATAGGTAAAATAGATGTTACAGCAGGTATAAAGGAAAATGGGAAAATTCTTGTAAATACGACCAAGTCTCCATCAGAAATAAAGAAAATCCTCGGGATTAAAAATAATATAAAAGTTTATACACTTGATGCTTATGATATCTCTTTAAAGACGCTTGGTAAACCGATTCCGAATACACCTATGCTTGGTGCACTTATAAAGGCTACCGGCATTCTTAATTTTGAAAATATGCTTGTGAGTGTTAGAGATAAGTTGAAACTAAAATTGGGAAGAAAAGGTGAAGAAATAGTTGAAAAAAATATTGAGGCAATAAAGATTGCTTATAACTCACTTAAGGAGGAATGATGGAAAAAGAGAAAGCAACTGAACTACCTATTGGTGGAATTATAGATAAAGGTGGAACTGCTAAGAAATTCCAAACAGGTGACTGGAGAAGCTTTAAACCGGTCTTAAACCCTCAAAAATGTATACATTGTCTTTTCTGTTGGGTTTATTGTCCGGATTCTTCAATTGTTGTTAATAATGGTAAGATGGAAGGTTTTTTATATGAATATTGTAAAGGTTGTGGTATATGTGCAGAAGAGTGCCCACCAAAAGCCATAGAAATGGTGAGGGAGGTATAAGATGAAAATAGTTGCAAAAACAGCAAATGAAGCTATGGCAGAAGCAATGAGACAGATAAATCCTGATGTGGTAGCAGCGTATCCTATAACACCAGCAACAGAGATTGTTCAGATATTCAGTTCATTTGTCCATGATGGACTTGTAGACACTGAATTTATTGCGGTTGAAAGTGAACATTCTGCGATGAGTGCATGTATAGGTGCTGCTGCAGCTGGTGCAAGAGTAATGACTGGAACATCTTCACAAGGGCTTGCCCTTATGGATGAGGTTCTTTATATAGCTGCAGGTTTGAGATTACCGATAGTTCTATGTGAAATTAACAGGGCACTTTCATCACCAATTAATATACATTGTGACCATTCAGATACTATGAATGTCCGAGATTCGGGATGGATACAGATTTATTCAGAAGATTCTCAAGAAGCATATGATTCAGTTATTCAGGCTGTTCGAATCGCAGAAGAGGTTTTCCTACCTGTTATGGTTACTGCTGATGGGTTTATTCTTTCACATGCAATGCAGAGGATAGAAATGCTTGAAGATTCTGAAGTCCAGAAATTTATCGGTGAAAATAAAAGTCCATATAATTTACTTGATGTTAAAAATCCTATTACAGTAGGTCCACTTGATTTGCAGGATTATTATTTTGAACACAAATATATGGAAGCACAGGCAATGCTTGGTGCTTCTAAAATTATTGAGAAAGTGGAAAAGGAATATGGTGATAAATTTGGAAGATATTATGGATTGATAGAAAAATATAAACTTGATGATGCTGAATATGCAATTGTTGTTATGGGTTCCACTGCTGGAACCGCAAAAGAAGCAGTCGATAGTATGAGGGAAAAAGGTGAAAAAGTAGGTTTATTAAGAATAAGGGTCTATAGACCTTTACCCGCTGAAGAGATAAAAAATGCATTAAAGAATTGTAAAAAAGTCGCTGTTCTTGACAGGGCGGATGGTTTTAATGCATTTGGCGGACCTGTTTACATTGATGTAAAGGCATCATTATATGATGAAAAGAATAGACCCGATATCTATGGTTTCATATATGGTCTTGGTGGTAGAGATATAAAACCACATGAGATTGAAGATGTTTACAGGAAGATAAAAGATGGTAAACTGGAAAAAATAAACTATATAGGTGTGAGGATTTAGGAGGAAAAATGCCAATAGATATAAAAACATTAGCAAAGACAGAACAACTTTTTACACCTGGACATCGAGCCTGCGCTGGATGTGGTGCAACAATTATTTTAAGACAGGTTCTTGAAATATCGGGAAAAAATACCGTTGTATGTTTTGCAACCGGGTGTATGGAAGTGGTCTCAACAATATTCCCTTACACAGCATGGGATGTCCCATTCCTTCATGTCGCATTTGAAAACGCAGCAGCTGCATTGAGCGGTATAGAAAAAGCTTATGTTGCAAAGAAGAAGAAAGGAAAAATAGAAGATAAAATAAATTTTATCGCTTTTGGTGGTGATGGTGGGACTTACGATATTGGATTGCAGGCTTTATCAGGTGCTATGGAGAGGGGACATAACCTTCTTTATATTTGTTATGATAATGGTGCATATATGAATACTGGAATTCAAAGAAGTTCAGCTACACCTTTCGGAGCACATACGACAACATCACCTGCTGGTAAAAAAATTCCGGGAAAATTGCAATTGAGGAAAGAATTAACAGAGATAATTGCATCCCATAATGTTCCTTATGCAGCACAGGCTTCACCGAGTCACTGGCAGGACCTTATGGAAAAAGTAAAAAAGGCTCTTTCAATTGAAGGCCCTAAATTTATGACAATTTTATCACCATGCCCTGTTGGATGGTATTATCCAACAAATGAAACAATAAAGATTGCAAAACTTGCTGTTGAAACAAAATTCTGGCCTTTATATGAGATTGAAAATGGTGTTCACAGGATAACAGTAAAACCCAGAAAATTCAAGCCTGTTGAAGAATTTTTAAAATCACAGGGCAGGTTCAAGCATATGCTGACTGAAGAAAATAAATGGATGGTTGAAAAACTGAAGGAAGAGATTGAAAAAAGATGGGATAGATTAATAAAACTTGAAGAGGCAGGTTTATAATTGGCAAGTGATATAAACATATTTGAAGAAGATTTTTGGAAGATATCAAAAAATCTTGAAAAATTACTTCAAGAAACAAATTCAAAAGCTGTCATACTTATAGATAAAGCAGGTCAGGTTATAACATCTGTAGGCGATATGGGAGAACTTGACCTTGCATCATTTGCAACATTATCTGCTGCTGATTTTGCTGCGACATCTCAACTTGCTACATTGATAGGAGAAGAGACATTTTCCACGATTTTTCATCAGGGCGAAAACTTTGGGATATACATTTCTTTAGTTGCAGATAAACTAATACTTGCAATTGTTTTTGATAAAAAAACTACACTCGGTCTTGTAAGAATAAAAGCAGTTCAAACTTCAAAGGAACTTGAAGCAATTATAAATGAAATTTACCAGAGAATTTCTACACAGATGAAACCAAGTTTTGGAAAAGATTTTCTGGATCAGGCCGAGTCTGAACTTGATAACCTGTTTAAGTGATGGAGGATGAATGTCTCTAATTAATTATGCGTCAAGAGAAATAAATTGTAAGATTGTATATTATGGACCCGGTTTAGGCGGTAAAACCACGAATATAAAGTTTATCTATTCAAAGATTGCGCCTGAAGCAAGGGGAAAACTTGTAAGCCTTGATACCGAGCTTGATAGAACACTTTTCTTTGATTTTCTTCCTGTTGATTTAGGAGAAGTGAAAGGTTTTAAAGTAAGATTTCATCTTTATACAGTTCCGGGACAAGTCTATTACAATGCTTCAAGAAAGCTAATTCTTAAAGGTGTTGATGGAATAGTTTTTGTTGCTGATTCTCAACTCGAGAGACTTGAAGATAATATTGAAAGCCTTGAAAATTTAATTGAGAATTTAAAAGAATATAATCTCTCATTAGATAAAATACCATTTGTTATGCAGTACAATAAAAGGGATTTACCAAACATTGCATCAATTGAAGATTTGAATAAATCGTTAAACATAATTAACGCGCCATATTTTGAAGCTGTTGCGAATCAAGGAATAGGTGTTTTTGAAACACTTAAAGCAGTAGTAAAAGAGGTAATTAGAAACCTTGGAAAATAAAAGAGGTGTAATATGAACAGTGTTTTTAAATATCTGACAGAAGAGGATTTTAAAATCCTTAAGTCTTTTGGAGAAGAAATCAATGTTAAAAAGGGTAAGGTAATAATAGAAGAGAGGACCAAGAAGAACGAATTATACTATATTGTTGAAGGTGAAGTTAAGGTATACTCTGAGAAATTGGGTGAAGAAATGCTTATTACAAAACTTTCTCAGGGTAATTTTATAGGTGAGATTGCTTTTTTCCTTAAAACTTTAAGGACTGCAAGTGTAAAAGCTGAAACAGATTTAAAACTGATTAAAATTGACGAAAAATCTTTCAAGAAAATTGAGGAAGAGCACCCATTAGTTGCATTAAAGATTTACAAGGCATTAATTGAAAATTTAAGTGATAAACTTGCTAAAGCCAATATTGAACTTGAAACATTCAATATCCTTTATAAAGCTGCTACTGAATAAAGATAATTAATGCAAAAGATTAGACTCTGCGGTGTCTCCCGTTATGTAAAAATAGGTTTTAGTGATGAAAAAAAAAGAAAAACAAGAATTGAAATAGATGTTGAATTATCTTCTGATTTTGAAAAATCCCTAAAAAAGGATGAACCATCAATTGATTATAGAAATATATGTGAATTAATTGATAATGTCCTTAATAATGATTATAACACTATAGAAAAATATTGTTCTGAGATTTTTGAGAAAATAAAGGCAAATTTTAACCCCGAACATTTAAAGGTGAAAGTTAGAAAAAAAAATCCACCGTTGAAACTTGAAACATTTTTTGCTGAGGCAGAGATTGAATTATGAAATATATTTTATCCCTGGGGACGAACATTGGAGATAAAAAGGAAAATCTTAAAAAAGCTCTAAAATTATTATCAGGTGAATTTAAGATATTAAAGCTATCCGGTATTTACGAGACTGAGCCATGGGGTATGGAGAGTGATAAAAATTTTTATAATATGTGTGTAGAAATTGAATCTGATTTAAAACCACTTGAAGTTCTCAGAGTAATAGAAGAAATTGAAAAAAAGATGAATAGGAAAGATAAAGGATTGAAAAAAGATAGAATTATTGATATAGATATTATTCTTAATGAAAATAATATTTTTCTTTCGGAAAAATTAAGAATTCCCCATCAGTTTTTGAGAGAAAGACTTTTTTATCTTATACCACTACTTGAGATTGATGGAGAAATTGTCGAACCTGTCAGTTCAAAAAATATAAAGGAAATAATTTCAAAATGTAGTGACAGATGTAAAGTATGGAAAACTGGAATTACATTGGAATAGAAGGAGTAATTGGTGTTGGTAAAACAACCCTTGCAACAATACTATCCAATAGATTAAATGCGAAAACTATTCTTGAAGAAGTAGATGATAATCCTTTTCTTCCACTTTTCTATGAGGAACCACAAAAATACGCTTTTGTAACACAAATTTTTTTTCTTCTTTCGAGATACAAATCATTAAAAGAAATTACAACAAGAGAAATTTTTACAAGAAGGGTAATATCAGATTATATATTTGATAAAGACAGAATTTTTGCTACAATAAACCTTGATGAAAGGGAAAGAATACTGTATGAAGAATTATTTAAGATGTTAAACAAAGATATTCCTGTTCCTGATCTCGTTATTTACTTACAGGCTGATACAGATGTTCTAATGGAAAGAATAAAGAAAAGAGGAAGGATATATGAGAGGAATATGAACAGGAATTACATAAAAACCCTGAACGAAATCTATAACGATTATTTTTTTCATTATGATAAAGCTCCTTTACTTATTGTGAACGCTAATAATGTTAACTTTTTGACAAATCAGGATTCAATTGAACTACTGATAGAAAAGATAAATACAATTGAAAAAAATATTCACTATGTTTCTTTTGATATATGATTGAGATTAGAAAAATTTCCGAAATGAGAGAGAAAATAAATGAATTGAAAAAGACAAAAAAAATCGGATTTGTTCCGACAATGGGATATTTGCATAAAGGTCATATTTCTCTTGTCGAAATTTCAAAAAAAAATTCAGATATAACAATTGTGAGTATATATGTTAATCCTAAACAATTTCTTCCCGGGGAAGATTTTGAAAAATATCCAAGAGATATTGAAAGGGATAAAAAAATTTTAATCGATTCTGGCTGTGATATTTTATTTACACCTGATGATAAAGAAATGTATCCTGAAAATTTTCTCACTTATGTAAGTGTTGATAAGTTGTCTAAGATATTGTGCGGTGCTTCAAGACCAGGACATTTTGATGGTGTTACAACTGTTGTGCTAAAATTGTTCAATATTGTAAAACCTGATATTGCAGTGTTTGGAGAAAAGGATTATCAGCAGCTTGTTATAATAAAAAAGATGGTTGAAGATTTAAATCTTGATGTAAAAATAATTAACGGCCCAATAGTAAGGGAACCGGACGGACTTGCTATGAGTTCAAGAAATGTTTATCTTAACACAGAAGAAAGAAAACAGGCATTATGTCTATATAAAAGTTTATTAATTGCTCAAGATATGGTAAAGAAGGGAATAGTTGATACTGATAGAATAATTTCAGAAATTAAAAATTATATAAATTCTTTCTCTCTTGCAAATATTGATTATGTAAAAATTGTCCATTCCGAGACACTTGAAGAAATAAAAGAAATAAAAGACAGGGCAAGATTACTTATTGCTGTAAAATTTGGTAAAACAAGGCTAATTGATAATTGTGAATTAATATTGTCTTAATTATTCACCTTTTATCGATGATATAAATATGTGATTGCCTTTTATAATCTCTGTTCTTACAGAGCCACAATCAGGGCATTTGAAAAAATTAACTTCTGAAAGAAATTCCCTATTACAATCAAGACATCTTGTAATCACATCTTCTTCTTCAATAACGATTTTTGCATCTTTTATAATCTCTTCGTCTTTCTTCATAATGTCAAAGAAGAATTTTAATGAATCTGGAATAACTGAATGTAATTTTCCACAGATTAATTTTATTTCGCTGATTTTTTTTATCTGATTTTCAGAAGAAATCTTCTTGACTTCATTAATTATATTCTGAGCAATTGAACCTTCATGCATTTAACAAATCCTCGGGAAATTGCTGCCTGACGGCATATCAATAATTCTCCTCACTCCTGTTATTTTTTTCTCCACAACCCTACCTTTATATTCTTCCTTAATTTCACCTATAATCTGCGCATCTTTCCCATTTTCATATTTTTTTAATTCTTCTATTATTTTATCAGCATCCTCTCTTGAAGAAATAATAATCATTTTACCTTCATTTGCGATAGTCAATGGGTCAAATCCAAGCATCTCACATATTCCTTTTGTAGATTCTTTTATTGGAATTTTTTCTTCCCATAACTCAATACCCCATTTATCAGAAACAATTTCGTTTAATGTAGATGCCAATCCACCCCTTGTAGGGTCTCTCATAAACTTAATATTGTAACTAAAAGTATTTCTAAGAAGAGTCCATAATTCGTCACAATCACTTTTTATTTCTGATTGTATATTGAATTCATTTCTTGCAACAATAATACTTAACCCATGTTCAGCGATACATCCATTTATAATAACAAGGTCTCCAGGTGAAATTTTATTTCTCGAAACATCTATAATTTTTTTACCAACACCTGATGTATTGATGAATAATTTATCACATTTCCCTTTTTCAACTACTTTTGTATCTCCAGTAACGATTTTAACATTTGCTTTTTTTGTTATAATTTTCATAGAATGAACAATTCTTTCTAAAGTTTCAAACTCAAGACCTTCTTCTATTATAAAGCCGGATGATATGTAGAATGGTTCACCACCCATAGCCACAATATCATTAATTGTTCCAGCAATAGATAACTTGCCTATGTCACCACCAGGAAAGAATATCGGGTTTACAACGAATGAATCAGTTGTAAAGATAATATTTTCAAGAACAGCACCATCGTCAAGTTCTTCAAGAAATTCATTGTTGAAATGTTTAAGGAAAATTTCTTTGATTATTTTATATGTATTTCTTCCACCTTCACCATAAGATAACAATATTTTATCCATATTTAAAATATGCGGAACAAGTCCCTTCGTTTGAAACCATACAAGGTCCTACAGGATTATCTGGTGTGCAAATCTTTGAATAAAGAGGACATTGACGTGGTTTAATTTTTCCCTGTAAAACTTCACCACATCTGCAATATTCATTATCATATGATTTTTCGAATTGAATATTGAATCTTATAGTCGCATCAAATATTTTAAACTCATCTCTTAGTTTCAAGCCACTGTCTTTTATAATTCCAATTCCTCTCCATTCGGAATCGACCTGTTCAAAATATTTTTTTATGAAATTTTTTGCTATTATATTTCCTTCTGGCTTTACTGACCTTATATATGTATTTGCTATTAAATATTTTTTTTCTTTTATTTGCTTCAATATCGCGATATATCCTAAAATAATGTCAACAGGTTCAAATCCAGATATTGCACAGGGAAGATTGTAGTCTCTAACAAGAAATTCATATTCATCAGAACCAACTATTGTTGCAACATGTCCGGGAAGAAGAAATCCACTAATTTTATTTTCTGATTCTATCAAAATTCTTAAAGCGTTTGGTAAAGTTTTATTTCCCGGTAGAATAAAAAAATTTTTTATATTGTTATTTATCGCTTCTTCTATTGTTGCAGCAATAGAAGGAACAGTTGTTTCAAATCCAACCGCAAGAAAAATAAAATTTTTATCTTTTTCATTTATACAAAATTTTAACGTATCCAGTGGTGAATATACAATTCTAACATCTTTGCCATTGGCTTTTTCTTTTTCAAGAGAAGAAAAACTTCCCGGAACTTTTATCATATCTCCGAAAGATACTACAACATTGTTATCTATTTGAAGTAATTTTATTGCTGCATCAATAAAAGATGTCGGTGTTACACAAACTGGACAACCTGGTCCTGAAATGTGATTAACATTTTCAGGAAGAAGTTTATGAATTCCGAATTTATGAATTGAATGAGTGTGAGTTCCGCATACTTCCATTATATTTATTTCTGAATCAAAAGAAAAATTTTTTAAATCATTCAAAATATCATTAATTAATTTTTGTTCTCTATACTCATCAATATATTTCATATTATTTTTGAATTTTTTAAGATTGTGATTGTTTCTTCTGCGTCTTTTTCATCAAGTTTCTGAATTGCGAATCCGGTATGAACAATAACATAGTCTCCAACCTTTGCATCGGGCAAAAATTTTATTGAAACCGAGATTTTATTTCCGGAAATTTCACACAATGCTTTTTCACCATTAATTTCAATTATTTTCATCGGAATACCTAAACACATTTGTTATCTCCTTTTTACAAAATATATTCTTCAAAAAAAATTTGTCAAATTTTTTTCAAAAATAAAAAAAAACTATTGACAAAATAAAAAAAAATGTTTAAATAATAATTAAGGGAGGTGAACATGGCAACAAAAAAAGCGTGCAAAAAGACCACAAAGAAAACAGCGAAGAAAAAAACAACAAAGAAGAAATAAGCGCAGAGGAAATTTTTTACTCCTCATTATGGTTCAGTCCGTAATGAGGAGTTTTTTTTTTTTATGTTATGATTATTCACGAAATAAAATGCAGAAATATTTTGATCAAATCAAAAATTTCTGATTATGATTTTTCTCTAAATCCTTATATAGGTTGTGAACACAACTGTCAGTATTGTTATGCTGTTTTTATGAGAAGATTTACAGGGCATAATGAAAGATGGGGAGAATTTGTAGATGTAAAAATAAATTCAAGAGAAGTTCTGCTAAAACAAATTACAACAATAAAAAAAGCAAAGATTAATATAGGAACCGCATGCGATCCATATCAACCGATTGAAAAAAAATATGAGATCACAAGAAATTGTCTTAAATTGCTTTCAGAATCAGAAAATATGATTTCTATTTTGACTAAATCTGATTTGGTGTTAAGAGATATTGATATTCTAAGAAAGACTAAAAACATAGAAGTTGGTTTTTCAATAACTGTTTTTAATTATGATATTCAAAAAATTTTTGAGCCAAAAGCCTCTATTTCTATAAATAGATTTAATGCAATTAAAAAATTGAATAAAGAGAATATAAAGACATGGTTATTTGTTGCTCCTATAATTCCAGGATTCACAGAGCAATATCCAAATTTAATAAATTTATTTCAATATTCTCAATCTTCCGGTATTAGATATATACTTTTTGATTCATTAAATCCTTATCCATCTGTTTTTTCAAATTTAATAAAAATATATAGGAAAAATTTTCCGGATAAATTATCTATCCTTAATAATTACTATTATTATAGAGAAAGATACCTTAATGAATTTAAGAACAAAATTACTGATATTTCAAAAAATTTTGAAATAGATATTGAATTTTGTTTTTAAAATCGTTTTTTCTTTTCTATCTGCGGGAAGATCAGGGACATGGTGGTACAATTTATTATAATTAACATTTAAGTTTTGTCTAAAAATTTTATCATAAATCTCA